>CAZDJH010000079.1:0-12260 GCA_964505645.1 uncultured archaeon
TGCTTGTAGGGGTCAGATGAATCGCATAGTAAATTACTACTCTAAAGGACTGCTTGCTTTTAAATGCTTGCCATATATTATTAGAAAAAAAGGTTTTATTAACCATGAAAGAGATCATGAACAATTCATAACTCATCGTTCGGGTCTTGCTTCTGTTGCTGGGCAAGCAAGGCTAAGTCTTTCGAATCAGGATATTTTCCCGCTAAAACCAATGCTTCATCGAAAAATTTGTTGGCTTGTTCGAAATTTCCGAGGCGTCGATTTATTTCCCCTTGAAGATAGATAAAACGTAAGATAAGATTATCAGGGATTTGGCCGCCTTGGAATGCTTGTTCAAAATATGAAAGCGTGTGTTCTCCATACCGTTTTAGCTCTTGCAAGTTATCTGCCCACCAATAGGCGATTATCCATTTATTTGCCAAGGCGAACTCATCAACCTCTTTAATATTATATCGCTTCAACTCCTCTAAGCACTGAACTGCACGCTCGACTTTTTGGCTTATGGTGGGATTCTCATTTAGGGGTTCCATTGTTTTTACTGCATTTATAAATTCTGGGTTCCCTATATCGAGCTCAAAATCGCTCTGGGTACCGCAAAAGCCGCATTGAGGGCATACGTGAAAGAAATAGAGGGTAGGGTTCATGCCCCAGTAATTCGGACGAAAGTCTGTTCGCATGGAGGCGTGTCCGCAGCTGCCAACGACTTGGCTATGGAAATGACGGTCGCATACAGGGCAATCCAGCTCGATGGGAAAGAAGGTAGTCATAAAATATTACATCATTTGTTTTATAATATATGGTTAATAAACAATATAGTAAGACGACCTTAAATAAGTATCTAAGGATTGGCTCTTTTCGTTTAAATGCCAGTAAATTTCTTCGAGTAGAATATGCAGTACTGATGAAACGCCTCCTTCTCCGTTCTGGAACTCCTCATCATCGCGTTCCTTTAGTTTTTTGGAGATCACCATAATATCTCTCAGCATTATCGCAAGCCAGTATAACATATCTTGAAGGTGGGGATCATCGTAATTATTCTCAAGGTCTTCTTTTAAAAATTCGTACATGAAATCTCTCGATTCGATTAACAACCGCATCAATAATTTCTTTTTTTTTGCGCCATTCATCTTAGTAGTTAGTAGTGTTTTAGGAAATACTAGAAGAGAATCTAATATTTAAATATGAAATTAATTGAATTCCTAATTTAAAAGAACCCATTTCCAGATAGGGATGTAGATTATTGAGTCTTCTACTTTCTCAGTATTTTTTGTTAGAAGGATCAATTTTCCAACCTTAGACTTGTACTTTTTCTTAAATTCACGCAATCCTTTCAACTCCCTGCCTTTAATATCATCGCTATATGTTACATTTAGAGCAATTAGCGAGTTTTCATCATTTTTTATGATAAAATCTACTTCATTTTTTCCTTGCCAATAATATATTTCTTTCTTTCTCCTTAAAAATTCAAGGAAAACAAGGTTCTCCACGAGTTTCCCTTTCTCTTCCATAAATTTAAAACTTATTGAATTTCGCAAGCCATTGTCAATACAATAAATCTTCTTCGGATTGACTTCTTGGACTTTTAGGGAATAGGAAAACATGATAAGCTGATAAATTAACAAACTTTCTTCTAAATAGGAAAGATACGTCCTGATTTTTTCATGAGAAACCTTAAAAATATTCTTTAAGGAATTATATGATATTGGCTGGGCTATATTTGTTAGACAATAATTCGCCAATCTTCTTAACAAATTAACATCTCTGACTTCATGGCGCATTATAATATCCTTGTATAGAATATCTTCAAAATAATTTTTTAGAAGCTCCTTGTTATTTGAGAGGACAAACTCAGGGAATCCGCCATCAACCAAATACTCTTCGAAATATTTTCTGAATTTCATCTCATTTAGAATTAAGGATTTTTCATTTATTTGAAGGTTAACGTTTTTAAATTGAAGATATTCTTTATAACTCAAGGGGTATAAGGTAAACGATATATGTCTGCCTGTAAGAGCCGTCCCGTATTCTTTACTCATTAGTTTTGAAGAGGAGCCGGTTGCAAATATTTTCGCAAGCTCCAAATCTCGAGCTTTTCGAACCCACTTTTCCCACCGGGGAATAAGCTGGATCTCATCAAGAAAAATGAACGCCTCCTTATTAGAATTAATCTTAATTCTATATACCTCCCAAATTTTATCCAAGAGTTCTAAACTCAAATCGTTAGCAAAAACAGGGTCTTCAAAATTAACAAATAGTATTTGAGACTCATCTATGATCAACTTTTGCATTATTAAATTTAATAAGGAGGATTTGCCAGATCGTCTCACCCCAATAATATCTATTACTTCTTTATCGACATACTTAATAATATCATCGCAGATAGTCCTATCAAGGAGTCTTTTTCGTTTAAAATAGTCTTTCCATGTGTAGAGAACTTTTAATATTTTTGATTCCTCAATCATTAATAGATCAATAATGATGAATCATATTTAATTGTTTCGGATATATCGCGAATTTTGTTATGTTTCTTTCGGATGTATCGTGAATTTTGTTATGCTTCTTTCGGATATATCGCGAACCTTATTATGTCTATTTTGAATTCACTCCTTTTAAACTTAATTATTACTTATTAATCGTATTGCCTGAGAAAAAAAATGAAAATTATCTACATTACAACTTACGGTCAGGGGAAAGGTTTTCAACCCGAATAGGGGAAAGCTTTTGAGCTTTAATCGGGATTTTTATAACAGGCAGCTCCGTTTTCTTAAAAATATGGTTTAAGGCAGAAACTTTCCGTCTTGAATTAATTAAATATCGGATTTTTTAGAATTGGCGAAGGTCCTTGACTATCGATGTGTCGGAAACGAGCTGAGAAAGGGGGCGACCACCATCAAAAATAACTATTTTACCACGAAACGAGACCCAAACGCAATTGTAAAGCAATTGAACGAGGAAATTAAGCGCCTCTTTTAGCTCTATGATGCTCTACCCAAATATGATATATAGAAATAGTGAATTCCGGTTATTTAAAAAAATGTATACGCGAGGGTTGTGGGCGCTTTTCAGTGTTTTTGGCTTTTATTTTTTGAGAAGGTCCCTTTCTGAAAGCTCTTCCTCGGCCCAATACCGAATCACGCCCATCCCGGCGGTCCTGTTCCCCCCAACATTCGTATAGGTTCCCAGCCTACAGAGCACATTTAGCCAACGACAGTTTTCGGTGTAGTCCTCGTTTACAAATTGGGCGTCCCGTTCACGCTCCATTTCAGCTAGGAAGTTCTTGTAATAATTTCGATTAATGCCCGTCAGCCGGTACGTTACGTTGCCTAACCCGCCCACCACCGGCTTGCGCTTCCCGATATCCCGCTTCGCTGTCCTTATCTTATACCCGCTGATATATACGTGCGTGTTCACCCAGTCAATGAAGCGGTCTCTGTCAATATTGTTGCTCTCCTCGGTCATATCGTTCCATAAACGGGCTAAATTGCCGAAGAAAGCCTCGGGGATCGGAAAGCGGATTGGATAATCGCCGTATGGCGTATTAAAATAGATGGGGGTGACAAATTGAACCTGGAGCTTGGTGTTTTTGGGTACTCGCGCCTTCATTTGGTCTAAGTTAGGGCGCTCAAAGGTTATCCGGGCGATAAAAAACTGCTTGCCGTCCACTTTAAGCTTGACCTTTTCGCTCTGGAGGATGTCGTGGATCACGGTGTCCGATAACTGCTCGTTGTAGGAGGTGAGTATAAACTCGATCTTGCCCTCCTTGCGGTGAGGGATGGTGTTGATGGCGTACGGGCGTATTTCCCCGGGCTTGTGGAAGGCGTCTGCCAGCTCCGGGTTGCTCTCGATGAGCCACTTCATTATGACGCCGCGGAACTTGTAGCCGAAGGGGACCCGCCTGCCGAGCCTGCCGTCTTCGGGATAAAGGTCGAAAATAAATTGAATCATGATGATTTTAACTTTTTTGCGTTGTTTTACTATAGTATATTGTTTAATATATTTAAATTGAATATTAATAATATTCATATTAAAAAAAATTCTTTATAATGGCGTTCTGTTTTTAATTTAATTTAATTTAATTTAATTTAATCGAAATCGAATATATTTGGAAGTATTTATTTGTACTTGGATGTACTTAGATGTATTTGGATATTTTTGGAATTAGGGAATAGAAGTTATAGCTTTTTGAGGTGACCCCTTTTCGAGATATTTTTTGGGAAAATAACGCATTACGCCCATCCCTGCCGTCCGGTTACCCCCTACGTTCGTATACTCCCCTAACCGACAGAGAAGGTCGATCCAGCGGCAGTTATTAGAGTGGTATTTCTCGATAAATTCCTGCTTACTTTCCCCCAGTTCTTCGACGGGTGGGCTTGGATTGTGTTGGGTTTCATAGAAATGATCATAGAATCTCTCATTTGGTTTTTTGATATTATAGGATGCAGAACCTTGCCCCCCAGCAACTTTCTGAGCGGTTGTAATGAAATAGCGGCAAGACCTCATCTTATAACCGCTGGTATAGCAATGGGAGTCGATCCAGCGCAGGAAGTGCCCTCGGGCAATAAGGGAGGTCTCTTTTAGGATCGCGTTCCAGAGAGCGGATAAGTTTCCGAATAACATAGAAGGAAGGGGAAATCGAACAGGATAATTTCCCTTAGTTGTTTGGAAATGAACGGGTGTGACAAAATGTATGTGAAAGCGACGTACGGGGACCGATGTCTTAAATAATTTATCAAGGTAAATTTTTTCAATTTTTGTGCGCACGATGCAGTATTTCTTTCCCGCAATTTCGAGGTTTTTGCCCTCAATTGATTGGCATATATCAATTAAAGATGAGCTCAGTAAGGTCTCGAAAGAGACGATGGTGAATTCCACTAAAGGTTCCTCCTTGTGAATGTGGCAATTAATTGCATAGGGTCGGACGGTCTGGTAGGCATGGAGCTCATGGGCAAGTCGGGGGCTATTCTTGTGGAGCCAACCAAAAATAACACCTTGGAAAATATGGCCGAAGGGAATCTCGTAAGGTTTAACGTGCTTATTTATCGGAAACAGCTTTAAATGGAATTTAATCATAAATATTTTTGAAATAAATTTGCTAAATGATATTTGTATATATTTTTATAATTTTAAACCCCCATACTTTAAATAGTTTTTCTGAGGATCATTCAATATAAAGAATGTCGGACCTTTCTCAATTTTTACTTTCTCAATTGTTTGATCTTTTATCTTGTTTTTATTTACAGAAAGAACATATTGGTAGAATTCTGAAGGTATCCTTTTAGATTTAGAATTCTTATCAGATAATATTGATAAAATCTCATTAGACTTTTTGTCAATATTCACAAATAGATTGATATAATTTTTATACTGAGTAATTATATTAAATTTTTCACTTAATTCATTAAATTTTACATTATTATATTCCTTAAAACCGAGTTTTGTATTCTTTTTAGTTCTTAAATTGTCATAATAATGGGAAAATTTGTTTCTAATATCAACCTCTGATATAAACGGCTTTCTTACTTCCTCAATTAAAGAATCTAAAAACTTCTCGGTTATTTCTAAATCCACTTCACAACCATCATAAACTAATTCAGCATATCTTCTGGGATTATCATTGTGTAAATTAATAACAAACATCTCTCCAACACCATCTTGGGAATATTCCATACTACGATTGCACCTCCCTGCAACCTGAACAATGGAGTCTAACGGAGCAAAGTCTCTATAAACCCTTTCAAAAGAAATATCTACACCTGCTTCAATCAATTGGGTGCAAATTAGTAATACTTTATTATTATTTTTTTGACTTTTCAATATTGAAAAAACCTCCTCTAGAATTTCTTTTCTATGTTTGGGCAATACTAATCCCGATAGAAGAAAAATTGAATATTTTTGTTGTAGTTTAGGAAATTTTTTTTTATCTCTTGAAAAATCAAAGATCTCTTTTGCTAATTGTTTTGTATTTAAAACAATCATGGTATGTTTCGGTGAAGATTCATTTTTTAATATATCAATTAAGTGTTTTTTTAAATCTTCAACTTTGATTACTTCCTTTTTCCAATAGATCTTATATCGATTAAGAGAATTTAAAAATTTCTGATCTCTTAGTTCTTCGGAGATATCAATTACTCGTTCCGAAAAATTAGGAATCAAATCTTTTGAAAAAATCTTTGGCATCGTAGCTGTAGAGAGAATGATTGTTGAGTTGAAATATTCACTTAATTCATATAACATTTTAGCTACTAGATCCCAATACTTCACGGGAATAGTTTGAAGCTCATCTAAAATGAGGATTGACCCTTGTAATCTATGAAATCTTTTCCACAGTGGTTTCTTATTTTTAAATAGTGTATTAAAAACCTGTACGAAGGTAGTTACGATAAATTGGGAATGCCAATTTTTAATGAACCACCTTGCATCTTTACCACTTATATATTTTAGCTGATTTTCTGAGCCATTTTTCTTGTTATATTTAAACTTTAATGGAGTTAAGTAATTATGGACGATTAAGTTCTTATCTTGTCTATCATTTTTTTTCTTTTCATTAGATTTTAAATTTAAGAGGGTCTCAATGTTATTTGCGATTTGTAGGCCGAGGGCAACAAAAGGGAGAGCGTAAATAATCTTGGGAGTATATTGATGTAGTTTCTTATACTCCGATTGAAGTCTTATAGCGGTATTTAACAAGCAGAGAGTCTTTCCAGCCCCAGTGGGGGCATTTAGGAGTAATATTTTTCCAATATAGTTAGAATACTCCTTGTCTGATACTTCTTCAATATTCTTTCTAAGAAATTTCCTTAATTTTAATAAAACACCATCATTGGGATTAATTTCATAAGGGCCAAATTTTTCCATACAATAATCCGATACTAAATTTTTTCCTTTATATTCAAATTTCTCGCTGAAATCATAAGAATGATTGTCTTTTTCAGGTGAGTAGAACCGAGCATCCCATTCATCAAGGTCGAATAGAATTGAACTTAGGGCTTTTACATAAGGAACTTTATTTTTATTTGTTTTAAATACAATATCCTTCCATACTCGATTTATTTTGTTTTTCAAAGAATTGAATTTAATAGGATCTTTGATAGTTTTAAGATTTTTTCTTAATTCTATTAGTGCTTTTCTCCAATTTTCGTTGATTTTTATGAGATACGAATCAGTTAGATTTGACATTAAATGGTTTAAAAATCCAAAAATCTTACCATAATCAATACAATCTAATATGTCAATAAAGTCATTTTGGCAATTTAAAAATGCTAGATCAGAATAATCAGATAATTTTCGTTCATGATGGTTGTAAATCGCATAAGCGGCAGAACTATATCTTTTGTAAATATTTTCCTTTGGTTTGGAATTGTATTTTAATTTGACATAATAGAAAGAAAAAATACAGAATAAAAATGTAGATAACTGGGTATGATAAGTTAATTCTCTTCTAATTTGATCAGTATCTCCATTTCTTACTTTCTTTTGAAAATAGGGATTTAATTTTCCGATATCATGAAAAATTATCATTTGATGTACTAATTCATTAAATGATTCATTAAATCCACTTGAATTTTTAATATACTCGTTGAATCCAGCAATCATATTTTTAATATGGGTTTCCAAACTCTGATTTGGTCTGGCCAAATAGTTTTCATATTGAAGGGTCATATTTTTCTTTAAATCCAGGCAACAATTGTTTCTAATTCTTGAACGGAATCAATCGGTATTTTATTTTTTATTTTTAACTCAATAGGGTCTTGAGATTGATGATAAATATAATCTTGATAATCCACATCAACTATTCTCCAATAATTAATCCCCGGTATTTCAAATTGTTTCCTTTTTCCTTTTAACTTACGTTTCTCAACGGTATATTCTGTTGGAACATTGAAATACATCTCAAATTGGCCATATTTAAATTTTTCATCATCGGGATCAACATAACTTGTCGGAATTAATGTGTCTATCCTAATAGGGGTTGATTTAGAAATTCTCTCAACATTATAAACACCAATATATTCTAATTCGCAAAAAAAGTTCACATTGCCTAAATAAGGAGGATAAATATATTTATGCTCTATTAATGAGTTTTTTATCATTTCGAAATATTTTGATTCTTTAGGAAATTTACAATATATTCTATAGTGAACATCTCTGGCTATGTGTAATTTTTGCCTAGTTGTGAATCCCCTCCTCATTGTATCTTCAGGTTTTAGCATATAGAAAGGATCATGTGAATAATGCCTTAATTTACTGAAATCTTGTTTAGTTTGTTCATAAAGAACCCTTAATGATGAAAAATTCGAAATATGTAAAATTTCAATCGAAATCATCATCTCATTAAAAGTGTGACCTTCTTTCCAATATTTGTTCCTTTTTAGTCCGATTATACCCGCTAATAAACCAAAAACAACTGTTTTTGGAGGGAAGGGATATGACATCACCATTCTAGTTGTCCTTGGGACTCTAAAATAGGCAAATGGGCCTCTAATATCAAATACTAATACCTTCTGATTAAAATCTTTTTGATTACCATTCATTTACATGAACTCCATTATTTTAATGTAAAAAAAATAAAAAATTAAAAAAATTAAAACTCAAATTCTTCAACATCAAATTTTTTTTCTAATTCTTTTAACAATTCCGTTTCTTCTCCGTTTTTAACGAACTTTATGTCGGGGTCTATCTTATATTTGATTTTTTCGATATTCTCTTCAAAAGTTTCGAGCCTATCTAATAAGGGATTAATTTCTAATTTGACATCCTTGATACCAGTTAGGTCTTCATCCTCGATTAGTTCTAATTTAGAAGCTAGACCACCAATCTGGAATTTCCCATCTTTTGATACAACTGACAATAGCAGTCGGGGAATTTGACCTACTTTTGATCGTGAATGCAGCGCTTTAGTGCCATTCCACAGTGATTCATATATTAGATTTAAGTCTTCCTTGGTGAATGTATTTCCTTTGGCTATATTAGGACACACTATACCGGGAACACTGATCAAAGCATAATCCACACCTTTATAATTTCCCAGCCCCCCACTTGTTACATCTTCTTTTGTTGCAACGATAGGAGCAATAGGGACCTCCCTTAAATTCGGTTGATTTAAGCTCATTCCTAATGAAAATTGGACTGCGCCTGTAAATGTCCAAGGAAATCCATCTAGAGTCGTGACACATCCAAAGGCTCTTACATCAAAACAGTTTGCCAAGATTGATTCTCGAATACTTTTAAGGGTTTCAATATCGTCTTTTCCGTTTTTCTCATATTCTTTCAATTTAGATTCCCAATTATCACCATATATAATTTCAAAAATAAGCTCGTCCATCTGCATCGTCTTTCCAGATGCAGTATGTTGTCTCTTAACCACTATTTGGTTCTTATCCTCATCAAATTCACTTTCAACATAGTCTCTTATAGTTCGCTTTATCCTTAAATCAGTCACCAATATATTCCCTGTTAGGTTATCAAGTCTAGGTCGATTTTCTTGGTCGGGATCTCCATTAGGATTGGTATTGGTAGCATCGTAGAGAAAAATTATTTCTTCCCTTTTTTCAATTAGATTGTTTTCTTCTTCATTATTATTTTCTTCTTCACTCATCTTCTTCACTTTTTGTTTTTTCTTGTTTTTTATTTCCCATAAAATGATAATACCCATCAAAGAAAGATATCAGTGTTTCTTTAGAAGTAAAATCTTCTTCTAGATTCCTAATTAATCCATTTATTCTTTCTATTAATGGACTATATAATTTTTTTCCAAAAACACCTTGTTCGGTACGCTTGATTGACGACTCAATTTTAATTAATTCTTCTTCGCACATCGAAAATATATCAATCAGTTTCTTTTTTTTTACAGAATTCTTTAATATGGAATGCAGCCTCTTTACGGTCTGAATGGTATCAAATTTTTTTTTAGATCTATACGATACCTTATTCATAAGAACTCCGATTAGAAAACTGGCTTGTCGATCATATTTATCTTTATACCACATTTTGGAAAAAATAGAGTCTTCAATTTCGTCTAATTTCTTTACTAATTTGTTAATTTTTTTTTGATTTTCCTCAGATTTGTTTTCTTCATTCATTTTTTTCCCACTCTAATATTATTTCATTTGTTCTATTTGTTAATAAACAGATTCAATTCATTAAATAATTGATAAAACATCATAAATGACTCTGTTTTTAACCTTGCATTTGATTTTGCTTTTTTGAGAATTTTATTATTCTCTTGTTGTTGATATTTTATTTGTGTTTTACAGTAAATCTCATTTGCTTGCTTAATTGTTTTAAAAGCTTTACTAATAAATTCATCTCTAAATACTCTATCACCTGTTAATAAGGCATTTAAATAATAGAAAACCTCGTCAGAATAGGTTGCTAAGGAAGAGGATTTACCATCTGGACTCTTGCCTAAGTAATGATTACTTTCTTTGGGGTCGAAATTAAAAAGATAAAAGAGGGATTTTATTGTAAATCTTCTTTTAGGAAAATATTTCTTTAAACCCTCAATAACGCCTTTTATTGTTTCTAAATAATCTCGCTTAGTCATTGATTGACTGATGAGTCTATGCATCCCACCACTTTCTTCTTTAACATAATGAATAAATAAATATGACGTTTTTACAAATTCTTTATCAATACTAAGCAATATTAGATCAGATTGACCATTATCACTTTCAGCAGCATCTTCTTGTTCGAACACGTTAAGTGTTTTCATTTCTTCTTGAATTAATTCGGTTTCAGATAAACCTTGAAACCTTTTGATTAGACTTTTTAAATGATCTTTATCTATACTTAGAGGAATGATTATTTGGTATATTTTTTTCATATTTCCACCTTCCTTTAAAGCAAATCCAAGCTTAAATTGGTTTCCAATATCCTTACATACCGCTAAACCCTTTTCTATTGAATCCAAACAGTCATAACATATTGGAGCGGCTGTGAACTCATCTTCAAAAAAATACTTAATAAAAGATAATTGATCAATAGTATACCATTTTGTTTTATTAGCTTGAGTGGCCTTTGTGGGTATTTCCTTATTCTCACCACATACCATACATTTTTTTTTCTTCTTACTTTTGGGTTTCTTGAGAGAAATATATAGTTTCCTTATTATTTCTATCTCTCCAGGATATAATCCTTTAGCATTTCCATTATTAAAATCAGAAAATTTAGGTATTATGATTAAATCGTTCCATACCCCTTTATTTAATTTCTTTTTCTTTTTATCCATATATGTGCTTAAATACTTAAGGAATTCATTTTGGTTTTCCTCATCAGAAAACCAGGAGAGGTAATCTAAAAACCATTGATCTTCCTGCTCAAGTATTTCATTTTTTTTCCATTTAATGAGTTTCTTTTTCTGCTTTTTATACATATTTACTAATTTTCGCCTTTTTTTTTCCAATTTTTCGTTTGGAGTATTACCATCATCAGTCCAGAGTAAAATTGGGGAGTAATTTTGATTTCTACCATAAGGAGTATCTAAAACATAGTTATAAATATCACCAGATGTGTATTCACTCAAATTAAATGAGATAATTTTATCTAAGTTTTTCCGACTCTCGGGTTCTAATAGAGCTTCTACCCTAAGATTCATAATAACTACTTTTTCTATATCTTCAGGTATCTTGACGTTAGCATTTACGATTCTCTGAAATTCTGAGGTATCCTCAATATTAAATGCGACGTCTCCTATTCGTTTGAGTTGTTTTAAAATCATATCATCAATAATGTTCTATATTTTTATCTTTTAATATAAATAATTATAAAATATATTATTTAAATCCTATGTATTAATAATTTCATATTTATAGAGATGTTTTTTTGTATAATAGAGATGTTTTTTGTATATATAATGTATAAAGAACTTATAATATTTAAGCATTTTTTACTTAACAAGATTAGCAAACCTTTTTATCTATTTATCTTTTTTATAAGAAATCAATAATATTTAATTGATTTTTAGATTCAAATAATCCAATATATCCAGCTCTTTCTAAAATTAAGCGAGCAAATTCAAACCATTTTAGAAATCTCTTGAAATGATTTTTCTTTGTACAATAATTAACTCCTGTGTGTTCTGCTATTTTTTTTATAAACTTTTCAGTTTTAAATTTTTTATTTATCTCTAAATAATTATGAATGATTTCATAAAACGATGTATCTCGTAATATATTTTGTAAGATTATTATACCACGATTTTTATTTTTTATTTTTTTAGAGTTGAAATAAAAATTGTAAAATTCAACACATCGATTAGTAGG
>CAZDJH010000080.1:0-6153 GCA_964505645.1 uncultured archaeon
GAGGTAATAATTAAAGATAATAAACCATATTTAATTGAAGTTGCAGCAAGAGGCGGAGGGATGCATATTCCCTCCAAAATAATTCCCGCTCTAACAGGCATTAATATGAATAATGAACTTTTAAAAATGAGTTTAAATCTTAACAATGTAAAGATTTACCCGAAATACCAGAGGTGCGTTATGCTGAAGTTTTTGGTGGCCCCAAAAGGAAAATTAACTGGGATAGGTGGTTTAAATGAATTAGAATCCAGAGATGATCTTATTTACTATGAATTAAATTATGAAGTCGGGGATACAATTAAAAAACTCAGAACGGGAGGAGATCGAGCGGGATATATAATATTCGATGGCGAAAATCGTAATATGGTATTAGAAAAGGAAAAAGAAATTGAAAATATTCTTAAGTGGGAAGTGAAATAAATTTATTAATGAAATGAGGAAATATTGAAATATTTAAAACAAACTAATAATTAATTTAATAAAAAAATTATAAAGTATATGACTGAAAATAATTTTGATGCTATAAATAAGAAGTCCAAAGAAGTCTGGGAAAAATTCATTAAAAAACAACCCAAAACCAATCTAATGTTTCCCGACGAGCTCTTAATAAGAATTTTTTCAAATCGATATGTAAAAGTTACTTCCCCTCCCGCTAAGTTATTGGACCATGGTTTTGGAAGTGGTAATAATTTAGTTTTCTTTGCTTCAAAAAATTATGAATGTTATGGCTGTGAAATAGCTGAGGAATTGATCAAGGTAACAAGAGAAAAATTTAAAAAGTTAGATTATTGTGTTAATCTTAAACCTTTAAAGGGAGATTACCTTCCATACGAAGATAATTTCTTCGATATAATCGTATCTTGGAATGTAATTCATTACTTAGGAAAAAAAGAAAAAGTTATAAAAATAATAAACGATTTTTATCGGGTTCTTAAACCAAATGGGGTATTGATTCTATCAACCTTACATCCGGAAACGTCTTTAATAAAAAGATCAAAAAAAATCGATAAATATTCATATCTCGTCATTGAAGATAGTAAATTTGATAATAGAAAAGGGCTCACCTTATTCTTTCCAGAAGATAAAGAAAATTTGATTAATTTGTTTTCTAAATTTTCTATTATTAAGTATGGAAGTCAGCAATTTAATTTATTTCTCCCTGAGAAAAAAATGGCCGCAAGATTAATTTATGCTAAAAAGTAAAGATGTCGGTTATGCTATTAAGTAAAGATATAGGTTTCTTCGAATCATATGGATATTAGAATTAATGTTGGGTTCTTTACAAAAGGTAATTATGAGATTGGATTTGGGCATATTGTAAGGTGTATAAATTTGGCAAAAATTCTTTCTAAAAATACCTATTTTGGAGAAATGATTTTTTTTTCTCTTTATAATAAGGATATATACAGATATATTCAAGAAAACAATTTCCATTTAAAGATTCTTCCTTCTCAAGAATCCAAAAAGATAGAATTTATTATAAATAAAATCAATAAAAATAAAATTAATCTTTTAATCATCGATATTCCTGAAGTTCAGCCATATTTGATAGAAAAGATAAAGAATTCTGGAAATAACAAAATAATTACTTTAGTGTTAGATACTTCCAATAAAGATTTTTTAAATATTGCCGATCTCATAGTAAATATATTACAAAGATTTTCTCCCCCCCCAAAAAAAACTGATAAAATATATCAAGGAATTGAATATTGGATTTTAGATCCAAATCTTACAAATAAAAAAATAAATTTTAACATATCTAATGAACCAAAAACGATTTTGATTACATTTGGGACTACCGATCCAAAAAATCTTACTAAATTGGTTTGTGATAGATTAAAAGATGGTTTTAAAGATTATAATTTTATTGTAATTATCGGTCCGGGATTTGAGAAAATTCAGTGGATTAGAACTTTTTGTAAAAGACAAAAAAATTTTAAAAGTTTTACAAATCCCTCCAATTTCTATAATATTATGCAAAATGTAGATATCGCGCTCTCAGCAGGCGGTAATACTTTATTTGAATTATTGTATATAGGCGTTCCAACTATTATTATTCCCAATAGTAAGGATAATCTCCAATTAGGGAGGAATCTGAAAGAGGAACATATGGTTCTTCTATTAGATGGATTTCCGGAGTTTAATATTGATGGACTACTGGAAAAATTAAAATCTTTAACTGAAAATTATGATCTTCGGGAGATTCTAAATAAAAATACTGAGTTAAAATTAAGGGAAAACGGGGCAAAAAAAATTGAGAGAATACTACTAAATTATTTAGAACATCATCCCGAAAAATTAATTACGAAGAATAATTAAATTATTTAAAAATGGATAAAGAAGAACTTGAACTTAAAATTGCTAAAAAAGTTGGAAGGAATTACTGTGTTTTAGTCGGGAGGGCAACTACGGCAATTTATTTAGCAATTAAAGCATTTAATTTTAACAACGGGAATATCATAATTCCATCTATAGTTTGTCCCAATCCTATCTTTGCTGTCCTTTATAATGATTTAAGCCCAAAATTTTGTGATATAAATTTAAAAGATTTTACAATCGATATATCTTCATTTAAAAACACTTTAGATGAGCATACTAAAGCTGTTATACCAATAAATTTATATGGCTATCCTGCGAATTATGATGACTTAATACCCCTTTGTAAAAAAGAGGGTATTAAAATAATTGAAGATGCTGCTCAATCTTTCGGTGGATATAATAATGATAAACCTCTAGGGTCCTTTGGAGATATTTCAGTTATTAGCTTCGGGCATACAAAAATAACTGATATTGGCTCAGGAGGAGCAGTCTTAACAGACAATTTGGATTTGTATAATAAAATAAAGTTAGAAAATGATGATTTAGGCAAAAAACCTAAAGATTATAAAATAAAAGCAGAATTATATCAAGAAGTATATTACGCCCTCCAGCCTTTCTGGCAAAGACATGACGAATTGTATTATCTATATTCAACCTTTCCCACTATATTTAAATCTTTATACCTTTTCAAATTTCAAAAGGAATTAATTCCTATATTAGATGAACAAGTTGAAACCTTAGATAAGGAAGTTCGAATTAGAAAAAAGAATGCTCGTATTTACAGAGATCATCTGAAAAAGAGCTCAAAATTAATCCTTCCAGAATATGAAAAAGATAATGGTGTTCCATGGAGATTCTCCTTTCTACTTAAAGAAAACAACCAGATAAACGTTTCTAAAAAATTGAGGGAAAACAATATTGATGTGAGTAATTGGTATCCATCAACGCATAAAATGTTTTTACCTCAAAAAAAAAACGATAAAGAGAAGTTTAAGAATGCAAATTACCTTGAAAAACATGTTCTTAATTTTTGGGTCCATTCGGGGATAACCGAAGAGAGCATAAAAAAAACCTGTAAAGCGCTTTTAGAATTATTATAGATATATTTTACTTGAATCCATATGAGAGAGATAAATATTGGAAATAAAATAGTAGGAAAAGGAAGTCCAGTATATATTATAGCCGAGGTAGGTTCAAATCATGACGGTTCATTTGAAAAAGCTAAAAATCTAATAAAAGTTGCTTCTAAATGTGGTGCAGATGCTGTTAAATTTCAATTATTTAAAGCTGAAAAAATTGCAGCAAATATAGATAACGAGATTACCCGATTGCCTGATGGAAAGACATTATATCAGCTTTATAAAGAAAATGAAACCCCGTATGAGTGGTGCTATGAATTAAATGCATATTGTAAAGAAAATGACATTAATTTTTTAGCTACTCCATTTGATAAAGAAGCAGTTGACATTCTTGATGATGTCAGGGTTAATGCATACAAAATTGCCTCGTTTGAAATTGTGGATTTTCCTTTGATTGAATATATATCTAAGAAAAGGAAACCCATTATAATCTCTACGGGGATGGCTAATATCGAAGATATAGATGATGCCGTTCAGATTATCAAAGAGTATCATTCTCAATATGTTTTACTTCATTGCGGTATTAATTATCCATTAAATCTAAGTGATGTGAACTTACTGGCGATCAAAACATTGCAAGATCGATATAATTGTCCCATAGGATACTCAGATCATACAGAAGGGAGGATAGTTCCAATTTTAGGAGTTGGACTCGGTATGAGTGTAATAGAAAGACATATTACTCTTGATAAAGGATCTTCTGGACCAGATCACAAATTTGCCACAAATCCAGAGGACTTTAAAAATATTGTCAATTCAATAAGAATGGCAGAAATGGCACTCGGATCCCCAAAAAAGAGGAAGTTAAAATCCGAAGAGATCCATTATGTTAGAGGAAGAAGGAGTATTTTTGCAGTTAAAGACTTAAAAAAAGGCACAATTTTAAAAAAAGATCACTTAGCAATATTGAGGCCAGCATTGGGACTTCATCCTCGGTATCTAGATGAGGTAATAGGGAAAAAAATCCTCAGTAATATTTCTAAATATACTCCAATAAAGTGGGATCTATTAGAAAAGTAAAGATAAAAAGTAGATAAAAAAATATGAAGGATCCTCTCTTAATTTCAATCACCTTTGATACGGATTATGATTATTACTATACGCCTAAAAAGGAATATAGTCAAGTAAAAATGAAAGAAGACATGCTCTCTTGGAGCAGTATGGAAGAAGGAATTCCAATAATTAATGATAAATTACGGTGTTTTTCAGATTCCTATGGCAATGAAATATGCTTTACTTGGTTTTTATTATCCGATAATAGACAAATGGAAAAAAACCAGGATTATACCTTTATCTATAAAAAATATAAACATTTCTGGAAGGACTTAATCAATAAAGGAGACGAATTAGGGCTCCATGTGCATTTAATTGAAAAATCAAACGATTTATGGGTGCAATGTATCGATGACAATAAAAATCTTAACACCTTAAGGGAATTAATATCAGCTTGGGAACATTTAATAAATTTTAAATCAATCAGATTTGGTTATTGTTATCAATCAAATAGGATAATGAACTTTGTTAATAATGCGGGGTTTTTTATAGATTCTTCGGCCTTACCTAGAAGAAAAGTAGATGGTCCGCAGTACTTTGATTGGGAAGAAACACCAGAGCATCCTTATCATCCTTCAAAGCAAAACTATAAGGTACCCAGTGAAGATAATTTAGATATCTTAGAAGTACCGTTTTCAATCTTTAAAAGTAAGTTAAAAGATGACAAAAATCCGGTATATAGATATATAAATTTAAGTTTTCACCCCTTTATCCTAAAAAAGGAGTTCGAACGAATAGTAAAAACAAAGAAGATTTTGAATATAGTAACTCACTTCTTCGAGTTCATTCCAAGATTTAATTTATCTAATAAAAAGAATCTCCTCATCGCATTTAATAGCGAAGTTCTTGTGAATAATCTAAAGAATCTAATTAATACGTGCGTAAAATTAAATCGCCCTTACAAGTTTGTAAGGATTTCTGAGTATACTAATTATTTCAGTTAGATCCTATTTTTTCCTATAATAAGTGATTACTTTATCTAACGCATTAACTACATCATAAACATCATTATCCGACATGGAATGATGCAGAGGAATGGTTAATAGCCTTGGAAAAAGCGACTCAACATTAGGCAGCATTCCTTTATGCAGTCTAAAATTTTCCTTATAGTATGTATGATAAGGGATAGGAATATAATGTACATTTACACCAATATTCTCCTCCCTTAAAGCTTCAAATATATAGTCCCTATCAACCTTTAGTTTTTCTAATTCTAATTGAATAACGTAAATATGCCAAGAGTGTTTCACGTTTGATTTTTTAAATGGTATTTGTACTTCAACTATATTTTGTAATTCTTTATTGTAGATCTCTACAATTTCCCTCCTCCTCCTTTGGAATGATGGTAGTTTATCCAATTGATGGATTCCCAGAGCCGCATGGAGCTCGCTAAGGTTGTACCGGTAACCGAGATATTTCATATCGTAGTAAAACCCGCCAGATTTTCCAAATCTCTCAACGGCATCTTTAGATATGCCGTGGGTACGATACATTAACAATTTATCATAAAACTCTTCATTGTTCGTGGTAACCATCCCACCTTCAGCAGTTGTAATATTTTTTACGGGGTGGAAGCTAAATATCGACAAATCGCTTAAGGTCTCAATTTTTTTCCCTTTATATTCCGCGTCTATCGCGTGCG
>CAZDJH010000080.1:6163-12114 GCA_964505645.1 uncultured archaeon
CACATAGAGATTATTATTCTGCGCGATCTCCAAAATCTCATCCATATCGCACGGTTGACCGGCAAAATGTACGGGGATTTTTTCAATCTTTAAAAGTACGTTAAAAGATGATAAAAATCCAGTATATCGTTATATAAATTTGAGCTTTCACCCCTTTATTCTTAAAAAGGAGTTTCAAAGAATAACAGAAACAAAAATGTACTTAAATACAGTCACTCACTTCTTCGAGTTTATTTCAAGATTCAATTTATCCCCCAAAGAAAATCTCCTAATTGCATTTAATAGCGAAGATCTGGTGGAGAATATAAAGAATTTAATTAATGCTTGTGAAAAATTAAATCGCCTTTACAAGTTTATAAGGATTTCCGATTATATTGATTATTTTTATATATATAAGGGGTAAGCGGTTTTTTTAAGGCGTTAATTACGTCATAGAGATAATTTTGAGAACTAGAATGGTGGAGGAGGAGGATTAATTATTGGGGAAATAATTACTTAACATTTAGCAATATTTTTTTTGGAAGATAAAAAATACATGAAAATATAGGCTTTTTTATGGGGAGAAACAAGGTCAAACCCAAAAAAAGTTTATAAACATTAAATATATGGGGTATAAAAGGGTAATATTTAATCTAAAAGCCCTTTATAATATGGCGAAGAGAAATCTACTCCCTTTTGACAAATCAAGGCATATAGCATACGTTCATAACCCCAGGCAACACATCCAGAAGTATTTATTTCTGGGTTCTCTGAATTTATATTAAACCTTTCGTAGAAAACGCCTCCATGATTATTGAAGGACCCGATCGAAATAGTTGAGTTATCATATGGAAGGAGTGTTTGAGTTTCTAATTTGGACCCAGACAAGATCTGTGCTACTTTCTTCATCTCCGCATCCTCTCCAAAAAATGGGTCACTTGCCGTTTCAATTCGATATGTCAAATCCAAGACATCATCATACATCTCTGTGGTCATATCTTGTAGTTTATTAAGCATTTCCGTACAATAGTCGCTTGTACCATAGAATATAATTTCTCGCATGGTAAAATTGGTTAGTCTTCTTAGATCATTTAAATCTCCTTTTTCTATCCGTGTACATCTCGAATTTAAAGTTACCGCGTGATTTTCTCTGATTGTTTTATTTTTTAAGGTACAAGTATAATGATAACATGTTGCGGGAGATACCATCCCCTCATATTCTTCATGGGGAGAAAGTGTTTTTCTCTCCTTCTCATATGGTTTTATCATCATTGCTTGATTACTAAAGGACTTAAGGTAATTGGTTCTCTGTGTATTGTCCCAATCCATTAAATAAGGAACATATACTGCTTCAGCATCAACTTTCCTAGCGATATCACATATTAGATTATCAATTTTATTTAAAATATCAACTAGAATACCCTTTATAACAAAAAGACCATTGCCAGTCTGGACAATTAATTCATTTTCAACCAGAAATTTCATAGGGTTTTTTTTATATAATATTTTTCCCTTATTTTCGGTTATAACCTCAAGTTCTACATTATCTAATAATTTTGACATTTTTCCCTTTTCTTCTTTATTTATTATGATTAAAAATTCTTTATTCTTATTAAGTTCTTCTTGTAAGTATTTATCCACTTCCTTAGCTTTTGTTATCATAATGGGTGCTCCATTATATTCAAACTTGTCTATTACTCCCAATTCAATAGCTTTATTTTCCATAGGATACCAATTATCTTTATAACTTAGATCTAAATTCCTTACATAGTATCTTACTTTAGTTTCAATGAGATCATCATTATTTTTAATTTTTCCATCGAAATATTTATAAAATCTATAATATACCTGCGCTTTTTCCTCTGCGTAATGGACAAATGTAGCGCTATGTTGAAGATCAACACCAAAAAACAGGTATTTAATATTTAAATCATATAATTTCTCGAAAAAAGATTCTTCACCAAAACAATCCAAACTCTTAAGTTTTAGGAATTCCTCAGCATTTTTTCCCCAAGCGGAGAAAGAAAAAACGGGATGAATGGATCTCTTGGTGCTGGGAAGTTTTCGAAAGTATTCGGTTAATGCACCTACCGTTGAGGGTGTTTTTGATACATCGAAAATTTCATTTTCACAAGCGGAATATGTAAAAGTAGGCATTAATATTATACCATGTTCTCCTACTAACTCTTTAAAGGTGTCAATATAAGAATCCATTAGAACATCAAGCCCTTCCTGGAGTACTTTGGTTCTTAATGAGTTGGGGATTCCAAAACTAGTTATATCGCTGTGGATGCAAACAATATCTCCCCTTTTTATCCTGTGTGACCTTAATTTTTCGAGTAATTCTCGGATTATCATTATGGAATCTTTTTTATTACTTCTTCGATTGTTTTAATAGTTTGAAAATCTTCGGGGGTTATTTTAATTCCAAATTTAGCTTCAATTTGTAAAAAAAACCTAAGATGCTTTAAAGAGTCCCAATCAGGAAACTTTTTAATAACGGTATTATATGAAATTTGTTCTTTAACATTAAAGGGCTCTAATTTTAGAATATTGGCTATTATGGTCATTTGGTCTTTTCTATCATTTTTTTGATGTTCTTCATCATCACACATCATTACTAATCACCTATATAAGGAAATATTTCTTTGTTTAAAAATATCGAATTAAAAATGTAATCGGTCAATATTCATTTGTTTATTTTTTTATAGCTAATGCAAACGAAATTGCGTTATCATAACAGTGAGAAAGACTAACTTTTATCTCATAGTGTTTCAACTCTTCTTTAAGAATATTAACTTGGGGAACACCTAAATCATCATTTATTATTTCAATATCCAAATAATTAAAACTAATCGTATTGATGCTATTTAATGCTTTAAAAATTGCTTCCTTGGCTGAAAACCTTGCTGTTAAATGCATTGGAGGGTCATTTTCAGAGAAACAATAATCTAACTCCCTTTTAGTAAAAATTCTATTAACAAAATAACTTTTAACCGAATAATTTGCTTTTCTAAATCTTTTTATTTTTTCGATATCAGTCCCTATTCCATATTGTTGATCCAAACCAATTATGTTAAATAATTGCTTAATATTTAGGGTTTGGTCAAGATTACTATTGTTAAATTTTTGCATTCGATTTAAAAATCTCTTTTTTTTATCAATATTTAAAGATATAAATATACTACAATTAAGTCTTTTTTGCTATGAAATTCCATTTAGCTAATAAATATCCATCATCGGGAATTTCTCTTTTAGTAATATTGTGTTCTAAAAATTCAATAGTAAAATCTTTAAATAATTCCAATATGTGTTTTTTATCTGAGAAATGTGCAACACCTAAACCTTTAAAAGAACCTTCCTTAAAATTATGTTTACTATAATTATCATTAGGTAAAAATTCTCCCTTTTTATATTCACTAAAATCGGTCGAATACCAATCGATTCCAATGAATTTTCCACCCTTCTTTAGAAGATCTTTGATTTTCTTAATTGTCTTTTTTATTGCTATAGTCGAATTCATTGTTAAAGAGCTCCGATCAACTATTAAATCAAATTTACCTTCAAACGGTATGGACTTTGAAAAATCAGCACATTTTATATTATTTTTTATCTTTGGAAAACTTTCTTTTAATTGCTCAACTATGGTTGGACTTCCTTCTACGGCATAATATTCTACTTCTAATGAAAGAAAAAATGGAATGTTTGCTCCAGCCCCACACCCTAATTCTAAGACACGAAAATCTGGACTTTTAGGACGAATATATCGCATAACATAAATAATTAAATCTGTCCAGGGCCAAATACTCATTTGTTCATTTCTTTTGTACGCTTCTTCCCATTCATTCGAAAAGCCCATATAATTTTTACTCCAAATTTAATAAAATCTATTTCTTTTTGAAATAGAAAAAGAATGCATATCTTTTAAATTTTTATTTAAGCCAGTATGGTATTGATTAAATCATATTTATGTAAAGAATAATGAGACTTGATTAACTTTTTTTTCTCATTAAGATAATTATCGATAATGAGGTAAATTTTGTGGGCGTTAGGATATTCCTTGAGAAGCGCCACTAAAAACTCGATGAAGCAGTCGGCATTTAGCCTCTTAATGTATTGGAAATGACTCTACCTGGAAAACAGGTTGATAACACCGAACACATTCAACTTTGCGTGGGTTCCGTAGATCGGTAAAGTAGGCGTTGTTCCCTTTTTTGCCCATCTACGGTGCAGGATTCTGGATTGGTAAAAGGTACTCTCATCATGAAATAACACGACCTCATCGCTTTTGAGATGTAAAAGAAGTTGTTTTAAACGCCGTTGGAAATCGCGTTTTTTTTGGGGTCTGCCTTGGCGGGCATCAGGCGTGGTTTTATTTGAACAATGTCGTTGCGGTCAAACAGGCGAGAAATACAGCTCTCGCTCATTTCTTTACCAAAATCACGGGAAATATACTCTGAGATGGCCTTCAAGGTCCATGTACTAAACGTAAACCTGGATTTTCGCGGGGATTTTAGAACTGTCTCAAAGTGTTGTTCTTGTTCGGCTTCATCGAGCGTTGGGGTCAGCCCGGTTGCTTTTCGATCTGAATCCCTTCCAGCCCATCTCGATTCCATGCCTTCACCCAATTATAGACCGCCTGGTGAGAAATCAGAAGAAAATCGGCGTTCGCCTTACAATCGGGGTATTAGTTGGTTCGATACGCCTGAAGGATTGCCAAGTAGCGCCGTGCTTGTTTTGCTGACTTTTCTTCCTGAACCAACTCTTCCAATTCTTCCCTTTTTAAATGAGATTTCACTTTAAGAGGTAAACATATAGGTATTATCCTTTTTTTTATTTTAAAAAGGGTGTGATATCTGGTTATGTATGGTAAAAAATAATTATTACATAAGACAATTTATTTAATAAACGAAAATTTTATTTCTTTTTTTTTATTAGATTTAACAAAAAAGATAAAGGTTTTTTGTTCATTGTATAATCAAGTAATTTTGATTGCGGGAGTACCAAGATCAGGCACAAGTTGGTTGGGAAAGATAATTGATAGTAATCCAAATGTTGCTTATCGCTTTCAACCGATTTTTTCATATGCATTTAAGGATGCCATAAATATGCAGTCTACGAGAATTGAATTTCAAAAATTTTTACAAAGTATTTATGAAAGTGAGGACGAGTTTTTAAATCAAAGACAACAAAAAAAAGATGGAATTTATCCTCGCTTTAAAAAAAATCAAGAACTTTCCATTTTAGCCTTTAAAAGTGTTAGATATCACTATCTTCTGAAAAAATTTATTGATTATATTCCAAATATCAAAATCTTAGGCATTATCCGTAATCCTTGTGCTGTTATTAATTCCTTTTTGACCAACCCAAAAGAATTCCCAGAAGATAAGGATCCAAGAAAAGAATGGCGGTACGCAGAATGTCGAAATGATAAGAAGGAGGAGTACTGGGGATTTGAGAAATGGAAAGAAGCATCAAATCTTTTTTTAGAATTATCTAAACATTATCCTGAGAAATTTAAAATTATATCATATGAAGATTTGGTACAAGATCCTTTTAACGGAGTAGAAAACATATTTGATTTTATTAATCTACAAATTATGTCTCAAACACATAAATTCATTGAAGAAAGCCATAATAGGCATATAGATGATCCGTATGCTGTATATAAATCTAAGATTGTAAAATATAAATGGATTTGGGAGTTGGATAGAAAGATTTCTCGAGCTATTATTTCAGAATTGATAAATACAGATTTAGAACAATTCATAAAGTTATGATTATTTTCACATATACGTATATTGAAAATTGGTAAAATAAAAAGTTTAAGATTATGATTTTGGCAAATAATTTACGTTTTCGGATTACTTTATTTTTTCTTTTCGATCATCTGATAATGTTGCTTATTTGTAATCTGTATTATCTTTAAATACATACATAATTTATAAATAAAAGGCTTCATATTTTAAAAC
>CAZDJH010000081.1:0-7604 GCA_964505645.1 uncultured archaeon
AAAATAAAGATAGGGTAAAAAGAATCAAATGCTTAAGCATAGTAAACTTAGAGCTATAATTCGGAATTTATTAATCTTAATGGGGATTATCCTATGTATAAGTTTTGGCTTCTATTTCTTCTCTTCTCTATATAAAAATTCCAGGACCGTTGAAATACCTCAGAGCACAATTAGACTCTCTTTTACTCACGATCAAATTATTATTAACGGAAACGACGATTTCACAGCTGAGAACGGCGTTCTAAATGCCTCCGCATTAGGATCGAAAGATGATCCGTATATTATTGAGAGTTGGGTTATTGATGCGGGAATGACAGAATCCTCTGGGTGTATTTACGTAAATAATACAGATAAATACTTCATAATACGAAATTGTACACTAAAAAATGCGGGTATCAATACTTCGTCAATTTATCTTAGAAATGTCAGCAATGGAGCAATAATTTCTAACAGAATTATAAATAACGGAGGAATCGGCTTATCTGTTTGTAATTCAGATAGTCTATTCATAAACGCAAACAACATTTCAAATAATCGCAAACAAGGCTTACTTTTGAAACATAACACAAAGAATAATCTGATTACTAAAAATGATATAATGTTTAATGATATTGGAATTAAGATTCAGGGTAATTGTAATAACCATACCCTTCTTGATAATCATTTAATTGGAAATAACAAAAGCATTTGGATAGGAACTCAGTCCAACCTGACAAATATAGTTAATAATTACATTTTGAATAGTAAGGAATATGGAATCTTTATAAATGGAACAAATTGTTGTATTACCGGCAATAGATTAAATAATTGTGGGGATTTTGGTATTTTAATTAATTGTAATCATAACCTAATCTATAATAATAGCCTTGTTAATATAGAAGGATATTACGGATATGATAACGGTACAAATAATGAATGGGATAATGGATTGCTCGGAAATTTTTGGGAAAATTATGAAGATCGATATCCTAATATCTGGAATGATGGTCTCTATTATGGAACGCCCTATGAAATAAATGGTACGGCAAATTCCTGTGATACTCGTCCCGTGGATAATATTTTTGCAGAGGAACCGAAATATTTTGACACCGGCATCCCACCAGATGTTTACTCTGAAATCGGAGTATACACATTTAATTGCACTTGGTATGCTGGAATTCAGTTGGCAGAGGTATACTTAAAATTTAATAATACTTATCATCACGTCATCCAGAATCATTCTGGGGAATTTTCTTATTCCTTTTATGATCTTCCCGCAAATAAAGCTGGGTATCCTTATCAATGGCTCGCGAAAAACGAAGAAAACGCTTGGAATGCTTCCATAGAGCAAAGTTTTATTCTTACTAAGGCAAAGGAAAATTTAACCTTACTTTTCAATGGAACTGATGGCGACTGTACTCATTATACCCACCGGGACGTGAATATTACCTTAATTAACAAAGATCAAGTTTCTGGAGATCTTCTCTTATATATTAACAAAACCTTAGTTCAAGAATCCTCTCAAATTATATCAAATATCTCCAAATATTCAAACCAAGGGATCTATAACATTACTGGAGTTCTTCTTCATGAAAATTATACGGGGAGAATTACGAGTTGGATGAATATACAAGACGTTATCGCCCCCCACTTGGAATTTGAATTATCAGAAAATTTCATAAGTACCATTACTCCGCAATACAACGAAACAGAACTGGAGATTAACTGTAAAGCAGTGGACGATTCTCCAATAACTTGGTTATATATATGTGAGAATTCAACGGGTAGATTTATTAACCACTCGATGACAAGGCTATTTGAAAATTATACGTTTATTCTAAACATTAGCTCATTGAGATGGGGTAATAGTGTATCATTTTCCTTTTATGCTAGTGATTCAGAGGGGAACACCGTATTTGATAATAACAATGGCTACAACTATACAATACATATAAATGATTTTATCAGCCCCCATACTTCGCTAATTTACCAATCGGTCGAGGCTCCTAATTATGTATCAAACACCACTGAATTTACCTTATTAACAACGGATTTCGATATTCGGGCTTCTGGAATCCATACTACTTGGTACCGAATTGACTCGGGGTTGTGGAAACAATATTTTCAGCCATTTTCATTGATGGGATATGATGAAGGATTGCATACTATTTATTTTTTTTCAATGGATAATGCGAATAACTCTGGATCTGAAAGGAATCTGCAGGTCTATTTGGATATTAACCCGATAGAATTAACTCTTAAATTCACTTTAATTCATCAACCAAATTATGTAGATGAGGATACGGTTATTAAATTGATCCCTATTGAATGTCTTGGCTCTAGCATTAAATATCTTAAGTATAAAATTGATTCAGGTTCTTGGAATAATAGATCTCAATTTAAGCTAAGTGACTTCCCATTGGGACAACATACTATACAGTATTGGATTGAGGACCATGCAGGGAATTATATGAAAGGATTTAAAGAGGTTTTTCTTGTGACAATGGATAGCGATTTAGATAATGATGGTTTAATCTATTCCAGAGAAGGGATATATAAAACCAACCCATTTCTAAAAGACACTGATAATGATCGCCTCTTAGATGGAGAGGAAGTCGACATCTATAGAACCTCGCCACTTTTAAGTGATACAGACGGTGATGGATATTCGGATTTTGAGGAATGTATTATCTTTAATACCAATCCCAATTCCCCATTCTCTTCCCCAAAAATGACCTTTATAGCAATTATGACAATTATCTTAACATCAATTGCCATAATTAGCACCATAAGTACCATATCGCTGAAGAAAGGGAGAGGGATTAGACAAAAAAGTGTTGAAGGGAGGATAATCAAAAAAATTACGGATGGGAAAATTAGAATATTAGATTATAAACAATTAAATCGCGATCTAACAGCCGTCCGTTCTGAACTAACCTTTAGAAAATTAATAAAAGCACACAATATATGTGGTAAATATCTCCATAGTCTAGATATTTTTATTAAAGAGGGTGGCTTAGAAGAGATATTAAATGAAATTAGTACGTATCTAAATATAGCCAATAGGATTAGCTGTAACACTCAGAAGAAGTCGAAAGCCATCAAATTAAAACTATCAATCTTGGAACAAGAGATACGAAAATATCGGGGAGAAGAAATGGAAAAATCTGAAAATTCAAAAAAGGAAATAAGAGAAGATGAAGGATTAAATCTTAAAAGTCTCAAAAGTTTAATCGAGCAAATAAAATCGCATGAGAAAAAGATATAACGTACCCATTGTCTATGAGTAGATATTCATATTACACAAATAATCCAAAAAAAGTGGATATAGTTGTTATATTATCTCAAAATATTTAAGGAAAAATATTCGGAAAATATCAATACCCCCCTCTAAATCCAACAAAACCAATAAACTTCAAAAAAATGTTAAATACGGAAAATAAACCCAAGACCCTCCCAGAGGTAGAGGCTCAGAAAAAAGTATTAAAGTCTAACCTAATAAGTAAGAACATGATAAAAGAGATTTCTAAGAGCAGAATAGATAAAGATGAACTGATTGCTTCGATTATACGGCAACTTTCGCCTTTTTATTTTATTAATCAAGGGATACCGGCATTAAAACTCGAGGACCACCTTATTTGGAGGTCTGTATATGGTTTAGGTCAGTTCCTCCGCTCTTGGTGTCAGATGAGTGAAAACAATTTATCTCTGAAGTTACAAGTAAGGAAGTTCTTGGAATTTACCATTGATTACCTTAATTACGCCAAAAAAGTGTTACAATTTATCCGAAATAATCATCGAGTTCCGGAAACACATGAAATTTGGGAGTTGGAAATACCTATTGATGAGACTCATATGGTTTTAGACTTAATCAATTTAGAGATGGAGGATAGTATCTTTCATGAGCTAAATTTGAAAGAAAAAAAGTATTATGATAGGTTATCTAGATCTCTTATTACTGCGGACAAAAGGATTCGGAAATTTAATTTGGAAGAGTTAACAGTAAGATATAATTTTAACCTGATCGATGCAAAAATTATTCCTATATTTGTAAATCAGCTGCTCAAGGTAGAAACTCTAAATACAGAGGTTCAAAATTATTTAAACCTCTCAGAATTACCGACAGCTCAATTAGAAAACCTTAATCGGCAAGCAACACGAATATTTAAATTACAAGTATCGAGAAAAGAACCGCTAAATATTTTAGAATTGGCAAACACCATAGACGCCAGCATCTTGGAAACAGGGGAAGCGCTCTATTTCTTAAATTACTCCGATAGTTTGATTCATGAGCGTTTTTCAAGAGAGAAAATTACGGAGTTAAGCAAGACACTTGCGGTTATTTTGGAGTATTGTCAAAATCAAGAGTTGGAATTAAGTCGAAAATTGATGCTTATTGATTTTAAGCTTGATCTCTACACCGCTGAGGAAATAATAGAATTGTACGGGAAAAGGTTTTCCTTGCCTGAGGAGTTATCCCGAATGGAGCTTAAGAGATTAGACGGAATCTCCCGGTCTGTTATTAAGTATACCAAGGAAGTTAAAAAGGAGCCTACGATCGATGACTTAATAGTAGACTTGAAACTTAATGTTCAAGATGCGAAGATTATTTTCCCTTTTATAAATAAATATGCTTCAGAACTACTAAAAGAGGATTTTAAGGAATACCCTGAGGAAATATTATTAGATATAGATCTACTCAGCTGTAAAATTTTAAAATTCAGCGATAATATGGATAACGAGGATTTAATAAGCTTAGCTTATCACATGGATGAAGGAATGTATTCAATTAAAAGAAGTATTGAATATATAGATTGGGTTCAAAGTACAGTTAAACCAACTTATATCAAAAGTCTTCCGGAGAAAGAACACGCAAAAATCGGAAGTAAGGTAAAGGTTGTATTAAAACATATACGGGAAAATAATTTGGAGTTGAATTATTTGGTATTAATCGATACTCTTGGCTTCAGTTTAATGGATACGTACTTAATCATTGGATTTTATAATGATATTATCTCAAAAAAGGTAAATATCTCAGGTTTTCCCGAAATACGGAAGAAGAAATCAGAAAACCTGGCAAGAGATATCTACCGCGCTAAGAAAAAGGGTCAGATTAAATCCTTTGAACCCGAAGAAGTCTTTAGTCATCCCTTCAATTCTGCAACTTTGGAGGAACTGTGGGACGCTATAAATTACCTAAAAGTAAAAGTTTTAGATGAATTAATGGGAGAAATTAGGTTTATCAAAACCGAATTGGGAAGCATTAATTCTAAGGAAGCAGTCCGAATGAGGGAACGACAAGGTATTAAAATAGGCAAAAAGGAAAAGGTAAAGCTGACCAAAAAGAGTATCACATTAAAAACCCAGAAGATTAAATTCATAACTACAGAAGATAAAGTCCACTTGAAACGGGGTTTTGATTTTGTAGGCGGATTAATACGCTATAAAGTCGTCATCAAAAATAACACCGAGATGCTCATTAACAATATCGAAATAATGCTCCAAATGACCGCTGAGCATATCCGCATCATCGATATAAAACCTGTGATATATAGGGAAGGAAACCATGCAAAGATCTCGAATATGTCTCCCGGACAATCCGAATCTGTGGACTTTTATCTAGAGCCTCTAATATGCGGGAGCATACCCGTCGCCCCGATGGCAATTTATATTAACGCGTTCGGAAAGCCCAAAATAATATCGCGCGATCATTTAAATGTGGTCTCAAAATGTCCGCCGATAATTAACTCAGGTGAGGAAAATATTGCTAAGGTCAAAAATATATATAGACAGGAAGACATGGTCAATTCTTTTCGGTCCTTCAAACTTAAATATGATGCTAGGCGTTCTTTTGACTTGCTGAGGGAAGCTATCGGCTCATGGGCGGGAAAATCCGTTTCAAACCCGATATATCATAGTAATGATCCCTTTAATGCCTTGATATATTTTTATGTATTAAATCAAAACCCAGATCCCCAATTGGGACACCGAGAACAGATAATCATAAAGATCTCTGTAAATGAAACCAAAAAGGTTGCTCTTCTGAATATCGCGGCAGAGAAACAACACACCACAAACGGGGTCCTCACTCATATTTGGCAATTGGCAAACGAAAGATTTGGCAACGTCTTCGGGTATAAACTCTCCTCCTTACGCTGCCCTCAGTGTGCCGCACCTATTAAAAGCATGGAAGAAATGAGCCCGCTTGTGACATGCGATTATTGTGGGGAAACGTTTAAAAAGAGTGTACTCACCTAATGATTTTTTATATTTCCCATATATGGGAAATAGCGTCATTTCGTCATCAAAAGCACGAAGAATAAAAGAGAATTAATAACTTAGTAACTCGAGAATTTAAACACTCGAATGTTAAAATATTAATGCGCTTAATAAATGTTTTATCAACCTAAACAAATTTAACTAGTTAGTAACAATGTTTTTTATCATTCTATCCCTTTAAAATATACAATAAACTTAAATACTTTCATAACTATATTACAATTATAAGATTCAAGTTTTTCCTATATTTTATTATTTCCTCTACAGAATCTCCAAAAAAAGAAAGGTGATTATTGAATATGACTAAAGCAACTTTTCCATGGTTAATGAAAAAGTTCGCCCCGATTTCTAAATACACCGAATTACTTAATAGTAATGGTGTCTGCGTTGATTTCCCTAAGGGATTGACCTCAATAGGGGAACTCCTTAAGAATGATGACTTGGCTGAAATAAATGAATGGAAAATATATCAAAATCAAGATTTATTAAGAAGAATCATTGAGCAAGCTAAAAAAGTAATGAAAAATATTGATTTTGATTATGTTGTTTCGTTAGGTGCTTCTGGACTCCCTTTTGCAGTTCTATTATCACTAGAATTTGATAAAAGGTTTATTATTATTGATGAAAAGAGTAAAACGTTACCCAATAGTCCCCTATTTTTACCGCCGTCAATGGATATTACTAAAACGTTTAACAAAACTAAAAGTAAAATACTATGTGTCGATTCAGTAATGAAATCGGGCAACATAGCTAATAACGCCTATAAGATATTACAGGACCATGTAGGAGAAGATAATATATATCTTATCACTATTATCTTCAATTGTTCCTTTTTTCAAGATATAATTGCCAAGGATATGGAAAATCTGAATTATTGTCCATTATATATTTGGAATGAACAAATAAAGGAAGATTATCAGGATAATATAATTAATTTTGAGAATGTAAATTTTAAAGATAGTAAAGAACAAACATTAGAAAAATTTAGAAATTCATCGCAGTATCAAAGTTTTGCACGTATCACATCAAATTTATTAAATTACATAGACATATATGAAACTAAAATAAAAAGTATTTTAAATGAAAATCAAAGAAACAGTTTAAAGCATATCTTAGATATTTTAGCCGAAGATCCAGATAACTATGATATAACTAAATATTGTTATAGGAAATTCCTGGAATCTCTTAATGATATTAACGACGATGGCATCAATAATAATGCAATTAATAATAAATTGATCTCTTTTTATTTTGCTAATTTCTTTGCTTTTAGTGAGAATGTAAAATTATGTTCTGGATTCGCTCAAGAAGGATTAGATATAAATGATATTATCTCAGAAAATTAT
>CAZDJH010000081.1:7614-12039 GCA_964505645.1 uncultured archaeon
TACTTTATACTTTCTTCCAGATTGGAAAGAATGAGGAAAGAATATCTCAATTTTGGAAAAAAGGTAAAAGACTTACTGAAAACATGGAAAATCTTAAATCTGAGTTAGGTTTTCCTCAAGAATTATTTGAATTTTTTAGAAATAATTGTTTCTTTGAAAAAGCTAAAGAAAAGGCAAAATATGAAAATTTTATATCAAGATTACTCTACTCCTTATTTGAGGATTTATTATATTCTAAAAGATATTTAAAGTCAAATGCTATAAAATATATTTATGATCAATATTTAGTTCTATTAAAAGCAATTTTTAGAGAAGAAAAAGGATATATATGGAACAATGTAAATAATGCTATAGAAGATTTCATCGTGTTTTTAGACATAACTCAGAGAATTTCTCCTTCTAAACAATTAACGGAGAAGTTTGCTGTTTCGAAAGGGATTTTTGACCCCTATCTTCTATTTGATAGGGTATTAACATCCATTAATGATTTCGATGAATGGCGCTTATATACAATACCAATAGCATTGAAATCAATATTATATTATATAAAAAAAGATATCAAACTAGCTCTATCTCAAAAGAAAGAAAGATATAAGAATCCTAGCCTACATTTTATATCTGTGGGTATGTCAGGCGCTCCACTGTGTTATGGTATGCAAAGAATGTTGCCTGATATGGATATAGATTTTTATTTTTTTGACGAAAAGATATTTTCTCCCGAGAAAAAAATTGAATTCAAATTAGATAGGAATAAAGAACATATTATATTCATATTCGATTCTGTGATTAAGACCGGTTTTAATTTATATTATGCATATGATCTTTTGGGTGAAGATGTTAAAGAATCTGTAAAACCCAAAAACATTTATTATTATGTCATGTGCGACTTAAAAGCTTTTAGACACTATGATATTCCGAATGAAAACTCCTTGATTATCAAAAGTATCTACCAAAAAACAAAAAATATTAAATTTAACTTCAATGAATCGAAAAATCTTTCATACAACATAATAAAAATGTATGATGAGAAGGTAGTCCATGAGAAAAACCTACAATTTTGTGAGCAATGTCATGAAAAACTGAGGGTTTTAAAATATAAGAAGGATGAAATAAAATACTGTAAGGACTGTGAAGTTCAGTATACATTCGACTTGAAAAAAAAAGATGGGACGATATCAAAGGCCCCTTACTAGCCCAGGATTGTCTATCTCTCACTTTTCCGGTGTAAAAATATGACGCTTCAAAATTTTTGGCAATCGATTATACCTAAAAAAATATATCGATCAAATCCAGGAAAAGGGACAGGAACTACCCTTATTAATGGGGAGAAAATCGTATTTTTTATTGATATTGGGGATGGTATAGATTGGAGAGCTCAACAAGGAATACTAGATCCTTTTTTCTTCCAGGGTAATCATCCCAAAACTATTAAGATACTATCCACCCATTTTCATTATGATCACATTAATGGAATTAAAGATTTTTTAGAGTTCATAGACATGATCTCCAGAGGTGAAAAATTTACAATAGATTTCTATACATATTTGCCACCTATGGAAGATAGAGATTTATTATTAGATGCTAACTATTATAGTGGAGATTTTTTAATCGAACGCCGTAAAAGAGAGGAAGGGTATTTAGACGGCTTTATTAGTGATTTAAGGGAAGATCATATAGTTTTGGATAATACGATTTATAAATTTATACAATTATATGCTATGAGGGATGGTACCCATAGACCGATAACTGAGAATGATCTTTCTTTCATACTTAATCAAGTTCCCAACTTAGAGGAGGAGGGCGGACTTTTATTATTTCTTAAAATTATTAATTGTAAAAAAAGAATCAGAATTCTGGATTATATTATTGGAAAAAAGGAAGAAAGAGTTCTTAACTTTATTAATCAAACAGACGATATAGATCACCCCTTCATAATTGACACTGACCATATTGAGCACGTAGATTTTGTTACTAACATTGATTTTCGTTATTATGATAATTTATTGTTTAATGAAGAGGATATTCAAGACCAATTTGGTTTTATAAATTCTGTGTTTTTTGGGGGGCATAGTATTGATCATCTATGCTTTGAATTCCTCTGTAATGAAAAGGCTCCCGTTGTATACCATTTAGGTGATATGTTCCCCTTAGACTACGCTCTAAACGACCCCATCTTCTCAGGTCCAATTCAATTTTGCGACATCATAGAGCGTGTTGCACGAGGGATATATACAAGATTGGGAAATAATCGAGAAGTATTACTAACGTTCTCTCATTCACATAACATCGGTGACTCAATTACCAATTATTTTAGGATAGAGAACATAGAAACTTTTCTCTCGAATATACAAATTTTTAAAGAAAATTTAGATCACAACTTTTTGAAATCATTTACTTATCGAATCTTCAATAATGGTGATAATGGAGATGAACTTCGAAGAATCGTTATAGAACGCCTTGATAATATACTTTTTGAGAGATGATAATTTTTTTCCTATTTTTAATACACATTGTAAAATGTTTCAAAAAAATATCCACCCTTTGACCTTATTTTTTTAACTAGCCTCTACTGGGCTGAATCTCATACCTATGTTCCCGGAGGGCTAAAAAGCCATATGTAAATTCTTATGAAGTCGATGGGTATTAGATTTATTATTAAGAATCGTAATTATAGAATATGGTTTCCCTTCAAATCCACCCTAGAACTTTAATTTGATTGTATGAGAGGATGTTATTTTGCTCTTTCTTTAAGGTAGCTCTCATAGGACCCTTGACGCAATAAATTACGTGCTTTTTGTTGGCAACGTTGACTCAATTTGCGTAATTTCCGGTATCTTGGCATCTGGAAAAGCTTGGGGTATAGATCGTTTATGAGTTGGGCGAGGCGCTCGATTTTGGAAAGGTAATAATTTAAGAAGAGAAAGTCAATTAAGTCCACTATTGCCGGCTCCTGGGTAAGGGTCTCTCCGGTAAGGATCTCCCAGGCCAGCCTGAGGTCGTCCAGGATGCGGATAATCTGGTCGAGCTGGCGCTCGGTCTCGGGTATGTCGTGCCACAGCAAGCATTCGGCACATTCTCGCATCGGCAGGAACGCTCCGTGATGGATTTTGTAGATGAGCCTTTTGGGGGGATTCACCAAATCACCATATTCCTAATTGTTTTCCGGCTATTTAAATATTATGGACTTAACAAGCTTAGTTCATTTAATAAATGTTGCTGCCTATATTAAAATGAGCAAACATATAATCTGTAGAATTTGGGGTCTCTAAAAAGGACATTAGCTTTTGGGAATCTTTTAATGGAAGAGTTATAGATTTTGAGTCAGTTGGAATTAGAATGTCCTACTAATTTCATCTTTAATCTTTCTTTTTTTTTAGATGCTTTCCATTATCTACTTTACTTTTTCATATTGAAAATTTCTATTTCTATTAATAGTATAGAGAAGATCGTTTTTAATACCCCAATCTTTCCACTTGGCAAAATTGTTCGCTTGGGTTGCTGGGATAAACCCCTTAATTCTTTCAAATCCTTCGCCTTTAATTACTTTATCATTTTCAATTTGAAATATATCCGCGGATTGAAGTTTGGCTTTAAATTGACCCGATAAATCATTATCCCGTAAAATCATTTCAAGATGACTAATGTTGGCTATCTCCCCGTAATTCTTGAACATAACTTTAATCGCTTGTAATATTTTGCTTTCAAGTCCTAACCATATAAAGGGTAAATCAAACCAAGGCCTAGGAGGTATTTCGATGTTAGGATTCTTAAAATCTGGACGGGGGAGATCGGGATGAATTTTGTCGATATCATCTTGACTTACGTATATGTACTTAGTGGGAATGCCCGTTAAAGAAGATGCCAAAAATAATGATAGGTTTATTTGGTTGGTTCCACCAAGATAACTAATCCACAGTTCTTTACTTTCTAATGCCTTGATTGTACAATAGATCTTTTCATAACAGTCGGAAAAATTCCTATGGTTCACCTTCATAAAGAAAATCTTTTCCATGATACTTTCGGCATTTCCTTGAAACATACATTTATCTATCAAAGAAACCAGGGATTTACCAATGATGCGCGGAATTGAATCGATTTGATCAACTCGGAGCCGAAACCACTCATCTTTTAATCCCGATCTTGGAGGTTTTTTACCCGTGATAATCTCCTCTGAAGTAAAAATAATTACACACTCGGGATATTCCACATCGGCATGCCTAATTTCCCCCGATTTTTTGAAAAAGTTGATAGCCTTGGGATTTCCGTTTTCCGCTGCTTTAACCATGAGATAAATAAGGTGTAGAGGAACTGTCGCTGCTCCCGGACTCGTGCCCACACCAGTTAAATAAAATATGCCCATAATATCTAAGTTTGGCTAATTTTACAAAAGAAGGATCATTTATAAAATCTTTCAACGGAGCGGTA
>CAZDJH010000082.1:0-2439 GCA_964505645.1 uncultured archaeon
CCTACGAAGAAGCATTAGAGATCTATGAAAATGCAAATTATTTTAAAGAGGCGGCAAAGATATATCATAAATTAGGCGACTTATATCTTACCAGGAATATTTATGATGTCGCAATATCTCAATTTGAACATGCAAGGAATATCTACGAGCAGTTGAAGGATATATACCATACAAAACTATTGAATGAAAAAATAAATTCATTAAAAAATTCTACAGCTACTTAAAATGTGGACAAATCTGGACATTCGTCACATGAATAATTTGGATAAAATGTTTTTATTCTCCGTTATCAGTAGAAATATTTTTCTGCGATGGCCTTGGCGGGTTGAAACTGAGTAACTTCGCCTGTGAAATATTCTAATTCTTTGTTATACTGTTTTTCAAACTTTTCGGCGAAACTTGTATGTGCTTGCTCGGTTGCCTCTGTTGCATAATCTACTAATAATGCGGATATAAAATGGTCCTTTTTAATTATTCTTAATTCTTTATCTTCTAATAATATGGCTTTAATTACTCCCTCGGCATCGGTGATTTCTTGAAACATACTACTTATCGCAGAGAACCCTCCTGCTAGTAGGGTAAGATCTTCAGGAGTGATTTCTTCACTGAAAGACTTTGAAAACAATTCAATACCGCTATGCGAATAGACCACAAGAAGATACACCTTTTGCTGCTGTAAGAGCCAAGGATTATTGCTTACACGATAAAAAGCAAACCCTATCGTTAAGATGCCGGCATTTTGTAAAAGTGTCCCAAACACTAAATTAAAGAAAAGGATTCCAGAAGGTTGAGGGACCGCTAGGCTTTTAATCACATCTGGTATAGTAGGTAAAAATATTGAGAATATCAAGCCGAAGAAAAGCAAGTAAATCGTGGTCGTTTGCTCCTTCGTATTGGCAGACTGCATATTTCGCCTTAGCATGATAATCAACCAAACACTGGATAAGATATGGAATAAAATACTTACTAATATAATGGGGCTCAAATGATCAAATATAACTACATATCTCGAATCAACTAATTCTACTTCTAAATTCGGTGTTGAAATCATTCCACCAATAGCAATAAACACCAAAACAGCCAAGAACGTTTGTTTCCCCGAGAAAGACAAGTTCTGGCTATAAAATTCCAACACCAAAACTAGAAAATAGAGCATAAGCATCCGAAAGATCTGGGCCATTATAAATGTAAATTCTGCCCCGATCTGAGTTCTATTAATTCCTTGTGCCGTATCAAAAAAGTGCATTATCATATAAACAAGAAAGAGGCTTGATAAGTAAACAAAAATCTTCTTTTTTTGCTGTATTGCTTGCTTTATAAAATGGAACAATAATAGTATAGTCGGAAGTAGTAACAGCGCAGGAATGAGTAGGATTATGAGAATTAAAAATCTTTGACCCAACATATTATAATATCAACATAATTGTTATTTTATAGTAATATAGTTTCCAAGTTTATAATTTTTTTGTCTATCGCAATTTTTTCCCATAGTAATTCAACTTGGTGGATATATGACTTAAATTTGATTTTTTTTGATATGTAAATATGTGAGAAATTGATTATTCCTTTTGGAAGAAATTCTTGAGTGAAACTCGTCAAAAGTTTTTTTTTGAAATAGGTATAAATATGATTATGATTTATCAGAAAATATAATGATAGAACTCTATTATTTTTCTGGAACTGGAAACTCCCTCCATGTTGTTAAAGAGTTAAAAAGAAGAGTTCCAGATTCAATATTAATCCCTATAATAGCAGCATTGAGACAAGGTAGTCTCAAGTCTAAGGCAGAAATAGTTGGAATAATCTTTCCAATTCATGCACATACATTTCCATGGGTGGTTGAAGAATTTCTCGAAAAAGCAGATTTAGGTTCCGCAACCTATCTTTTTGCACTTTCAACTAGAGAATGTGCCGATAAGGTGTTTTCTGAAATGGATAAAATATTAGAAATAAAAAACAATCAATTAAACGCATCCTTTATGGTGAATACACCCGTTAATTTTATACCCATTTTCCCCCTACCTACAAAAGAAGAAGTAAAAACTTTAGAAGAAGGGCTTCAAGAAAAATTAGATAAGATAAGCCCATATATAATGAATACAATACCTCATTCCGAAAAAACAGGAGCAATCATCTCTGTCTTTGCAAATACAATTCTAAGAATAAGTAAATTCTTATTTAAAAAAACAAGATATTTAGGACTCCAGAAAGCGTACTATGCTGATGATAAATGTATTGGATGTGGTATTTGTGAATCTATTTGTTTAACTAACAAAATAAAAATTATTGACAATAAACCAAACTGGAGAGAGCCTTTTCCTTGTACTTATTGTTTTGCTTGTATAAGCTTTTGTCCCGTACAAGCAATTCAGGCGAAAAGGATGAGAACTAAAAGAAAAGGTAGATACCACCATCCCCTCGTTAAACCAAAAGATATTG
>CAZDJH010000082.1:2449-11771 GCA_964505645.1 uncultured archaeon
TTGCAAACCAGACAATAATGCCAAAGGATAACTAAATTTTTATCTAATTACCCAAAACTTCTCACTTATGTTCTTAATTCACATGTTATGTTTTTTTTGTGGATTTCCTAAGTCCCTCTACTATTAATATTTCGGAATAGAGGGGGATAAATAACTTAAACCATCATAAGATGCGTTCCTAATAAAATTTATTTGGCTTGATACCTTTATTTTTATTGAGTGGCTTGGGCCCACTTGAAGCCCCATGCTGGGTGGACCGCAGCATGCTCAAAAGCGGAATTGTCCGGCTTGAGATTCCATGAGTTTTTGATACACAATGTAATGGCGTGTCGAAGCATTCACCTAGATGGTGGGTGTCTGGGCAGTATCTTCTGTAGGGAAGATACCAGCCCGTAATAGCCAACCCGACCAGGCCCGGGAGGGAGCAGTCGTCACTGAGACGCTCACGCTTCTAGAACTGGGTGTGGAGCGCTGTTGCATCTGATCGTATTCAAGAGGTATTGGAACCGAGAGTCGGATTTTTTTCTCAGGCTATTTTTAATACCTAAAACTCAAAGCGAGGAAAGAGAACGTGGAAGCAATAACACATATTTTAACGGGTATTATAATTCAAATTCTATGCTTTATTTTATTTATATTTCCGCTTAATCTAATCTTTACAATAACCTTTGCGTTCCTCTCGCATTATTTAATCGATTCCTTAGCAAAAATGACATATCACACTCCCGAAGCGCACCCCGAAGATAAAGTCTGGCTTGTTTGGCATATCATTACCCTCGCATTAATAATCGTTTTCTTAGTGTGGCTCATCATCGTAAATTGGACTTTTGTACCTTTCTTCTTAATCGGGGCGTTTTTCGCAAATTTAGTGGATATCATCGATTGGGGTATTTTAAGAGCAATTTTAAAGAAGGAAAGGGACTCAACCTACTTTTTACACGATACTGTGGACGTTATAAGGGATAATTTACCCCCATTTATATGGATACCTAATTGGAATCACAAGTATAAAGGCATAATCCCTGAAGCATCTATTATCACAATCCTTTGGATGGTAATTATTGTTAGTTTACCTTTAATCCCTAATTTTCCAATCTAAATGAATAAAGAACTTAATCATCATCTTCAATGTCCTATAATTATATCATAATCCATTCATCTTCATCCCAGAATGCGAACTTGGGTAGATAAAACTTCTGCTCGGTAAAAAACTCAATTGCTCGGTTTATTAAATCATCAATAATTCATCAATCATTTTCTTAATATTTTCTCCACTAAAGCTCTTTTTCTTAATAAGAGTTTGCTCATGGAATAGAAAAAAAAGAGTTAATTAGATTATTTTAAAGAAGGTTCTTCATTTTCCCACTTAAAATCTACAATTATATACTTATTTGCGTATATATATGTCCCAATTAACACGACCGAACAAATAGGGCCCCAAAGAAGATATCCTAAGGATACGTTCAACCCGCTTTCGGGTATAATAGAAACAACCGTTGGAAGCGATAAAATAAGACCCATTATCATGAGGCCTAATGCTTGGAAAATGTTTAAGATTATGCTCGGAAAACCTTGATAGATTCCTGCCTTAAGTTCACCCGTCTTCTTCTGGTCATCTTCGGCAAGGTCAGCCATTAGGATTGTAGGCATTAAATACCAGCCTCCAAGTGCCCCTGCTATCCCGAGGATAAAGATCAGCCCATATATAAAGAGAAATGCAGTTCCTATCTGTAAAATTCCCACCAGAGAAAAGGGAAGTATTATAATGGCTAATGAGAAGATATACAGCAGTGCTTTTTTCTTTCCTAAATTAGTTATAACCTTTCTCCAAAGATATAAAAAGGCAAGAATTCCGATAAGGTAGGCGGCCGCGATCACAATATAGATTTCAGTTGCAAATTGGAGAACTTTTTCAAGAAACAGTAATATAAGTGACCCAATTATACTCCATGCTATGCTCGCTAATCCAACCATCAAGGTTACTAAGAGATAATTCCGATTTTTTAGGAGTCCTTTTAGGTGTTCAAACATGGAAGTTTTAATTTCGTGGCGTGGTTCTGTGGGCATTAGAAATGCAGATAAATAAAATAAGACAATCACTATAATTCCGAAAGCAAACACACTAATTAAAAAATCAATTGGGATTGAAGTCGGGTCTGCTGCAATGTCATCGTTAAAACCTGTTAAAATAACCATTGAAAATACAGCCATTAGTCCCGTGCCTGCCATTCCAAATAAGTTCTGCCATTGAGATGCTTTAGGTCGTTCATTCACTGGAAACTGCTCTGCCATCCATGACCCATAGGGAGTAGTTACGCCATACCCAACATTAAAGAGGAGATACCATATTAGAAGCCAGAGAAATACAAGCGATTTATTATCAATAGGTATTACTAGACTTGGCAATAGCATAAAAATAGTGGAAATCCCCAACAACGGGCTCAATATCAGAATGTAGGGCTTTCTTCTACCCAACTTCGTATATTTCTGGTCACTAATCCAACCAAAAAAGAATTGAGATACCGCAATAGTAATTTTTCCAAGTGCCAAAATACTCGCGCCTAATAAGGGAGCTAATCCATACCCAACAATATAGAGGGTTGCTAAAGAAAAATCCGCTATACCCATAACTACAGATGTTCCGAATTTCGGTAATGAAAAGGTTAAGACTTTTTGTTCCATATTAATTTCCTTTAATTTTTTTTTAATTAATTAGAGATAAATTTGTTAGAACATATATAAATATTTTTTTCTCCTATTTAATACTTTTTATTTATTCCACAATTGAGCAGTTTTTAGAATACATATCTTACCCCTAATTCGGCTAAGTTTCAAATCTTAGAATGAGTTTTTGGGATTTAGATGAGCATAATATGGGATTTAATTAATAGAGACTTAGATTAAGTTCCCGTAAGGTTTCTTTATCCAGTTTAAGTATTTCTCGATCATAGGTAAGCAAGCCATTTACTTCACCCTCCACATCGGTGATTTGGGTATATATAGCCGCACTCAACCCCTCTTGAATGAGAGGTTTGAGTTTTTGAGTTAATTTATCGTATCTTTTCATAAATTTTTCACGGGTACGCATCTTTCTATATACAAATCTCTCATCGACTTCCCACATATGATTTTCAACTTCTAATCCCAACCCCCCAAACTCTCCTACTATGGCGGCTCTTGAGCCAACCTTGTCCTTTTTGGGTTTAATGGGATTGGGATAACTATGCAGATCGAGAATGTCTCCAACACCATAATCAAACCAGCCACTGGCGGCGTCTATAAGTCTTGAGGAATCCAAACTACGCACAAAATTTACCACTTTCTTTGTATCGAATTGGCCCCATCCTTCGTTAAATGGAACCCAAGTAATAAGTGAGGGATGATTAAAGAGTGCGTTTATCATAGATTTGAGTTCTTTGTAATAGCTCCTTTTACTGCTTTCCTCCCTTATATCCTTATGCTCATCGATATTTGGAGGTAAATCCCCTACATAATAGCCTCCCCCATTAGGCATATCTTGCCACACCAGAATCCCAATTTTATCACAATAGTAATACCAACGAGCAGGTTCTACCTTCACATGCTTTCGAATCATATTAAATCCTAACTCTTTGGTGATCTCAATATCATATCGTAGTGCTTCGTCTGTGGGTGCTGTATAAAGCCCATCAGGCCAATATCCTTGATCTAAAGTACCATACTGAAATATGTTTTTATTATTTAACTGAATCGTCCTAATTCCATTTATTTTATTGCCGAGGCTAACTTTCCTTAATCCAAAATAGCTTTCAACCTCATCGATTATCTCGTTATTACTCTTGAGTGCTATACTTAAATCGTAAAGAAAAGGATTTTCTGGAGACCATAACTTTGATGAAGGAATCTTTAAAACCATTTTCTTCTTATTGCTAGTCATAGACTCGATTATGTTCCCGCCATCTTTTATCTCTACGCGAATTTCATATCTTTCAGATTGATCGTTAAGGAAGACCGATAACTCTAATAATCCCTCTTCAATATCTGAGTTCATTTTTATATCTTGAATGTAGATTTTGGGTACGGGTTCCAACCACACTGTTTGCCAGATTCCCGATACAGCAGTATACCATATTTCTTGGGGTTCTAGCGCCTGCTTGCCATGCTCTTGCCCTCCCTTTTCTGTAGGATCCCAAACTGCGACAACAATCTCATTAATCTGACTAAAATCTATATAATCGGAAATTTCAAAAGAGAAAGGAGTATATCCCCCCATGTGAACGCCCACTTTTTTACCATTTATCCACATAGTTGCTTCCCAATCCACGGCGCCAAAGTGTAAAATGATTCGATGGTTTCGCCAATCTTTTGGAATTTTAAATGTCCTGTGATACCATAATTTTTGGGTTGGTTTCAATTGTTGGACTACACCCGATAGGGCAGACTCAACTGGAAATGGGACCAAAATTTTACCATCGAAATTTTCTATAGTGATTTTTTCTTTATCTATTATGGTAAAATCCCATAATCCGTTTAGGCTTTTCCATCTTTCGCGTCTTAACTGCGGCCGGGGATATTCTGGAAGAGGAGAGTCAGGAGATACATCCTTTGCCCAGCGAGTTACAATTTGCTCCTTAATTATATTCCACATAATTCACTAAAATGATGTTAAAGTTTTTATTTAGTATAATTATAAAAAGGGTGGTTTATTAAAAAATTTGGAACAACACATTAATATTGTTTGCAAAAATACTTAATAAGATAAGGATAATAATCAATCCAATGCAATATAGTAAGCCCGTCGGTGGTCTGCGCCCGTAAACAATTTCCCTTGCCCTAGGTTGGTATTCCCTCGCCTTAGCCGCGTAATGAGCCTTCAAACCTTTAATTTTGAGGGTTAATTCTGCATCCCCCTCTTTAATATGGTGATCTTCGATTAATTTATCCAGATACTTTTCGGCAATGTCTGGTCTTGCGCTAGAGTTCCATAAAAATAGGAGGAATGAGGATCAGTAGAATAATACTTCTTTTTGGTCCCACTAAAATCGTGGAATTTAAAACTTTTTATATTAATCTCAATTTTTTTTATCTCAATTTATTTATACGTCCTCTTCAATTAATTTCAGCCCTAATAATTTAGCTGCCACTTTAAAATGTTCCTTCCAATCACCTAAAAATGTTACTCTATGCCATCCAAAAGTTTCCCAATCATAGTTTTGTAGTATTGTTCTTGCATCATCCCTAATTCGTACTTTTGCGATACAACCACCGGGATCATCCACATTATCGATAATTACGCCTTGGCGGAGTGCAATTTTTCTTTTTGCTACGCTGATTTTGATCGTTGTAGCTGTCTCCCCTTTTGGGAATTTTACACGAGGTGCAGCACCCAAGAAGTTGGATTCTCCATGATAAACGATATCGTAATTAAACGGCTTTTTACCCCCCTCTAAGTTGTAAGGGGCAACGCAATGCATATAGGTTATTTGTTTGTTTATTAGATCGAGGGTATGATTAGACACATATCCAGGGCGTCCCGTTAAATATAGACCCAATAAAAAACTAACAGCTGAATCCGTATCTGATTCACATATCCCATAAATCCCTTCTTTACTTAATTCCCAAAATGCCATACAAGGATAAGCGGGGAGTCTTCCAAGTAGCAGTAAGGTACCACAATCAGGGGAAAATATTCTAACGTTCTGATCATTCAGAAGCGTTTTTAATGCTAAATACATTTTAGCTGAATTCAATATAGTTCCTTCAGATGGTTGAACGCTATTAGCATCTTCTATCCATTTTGATGCTATCCTCTTCGCCTCATCTTTATTCACTTTATCGAAATAATCATTGATCTGACTGGGTTCCCCGTCTATAATTTTCACTCCAAATGTTTCAGCTAAGGTAATTAGATATTCACGAGGGTTGACCCTCCAAGGATGGGCTTGGTCGGTCCCTTCTAAATCAGTAAAGAATTCGAAATCATCGTTTCTCATTGCGCCAATTTGATTAATGAATTCAGGGTGTTCTTGTAGAATTTTTTTACGTTCAGGATTAAATAATTTTAAAACCTTATTCCAATTCATCTCTCTTGAATCTGTAGCCAGTAATAATATTTCTTCTCCCCTTAATCGAAGAATATTTAATAAAATTTTGATGTATTTATCAAAGTCTTTAAAGTTTTGAGAGGAAATGGGATAAACTCTGTAATCTTTATCTTTAATCAAACTATAAATCTTGATAAACGTATGGTCTCCAAAATAGATTATATTGGCCAATATACAAGGTATATTTCTAAACTCAATAAGTTTTATTCCTGCCTTAATTATCTCTGGGTCGCCATAATGCCCAATTGTAAAAATTATTAATCCGTCACAATCCTTTAGTTTATTTTTAATTTCTTCTAGCAATTTAGGGTTGTGACCTGTAATTATATCATGTAAACCAAAAAGAATCTGAGGAAAGCGTATTTCAAGGTGTTCGGTAAGATTTTTCATTAGTTCGTTATTATCATAACCAACATAAGGCCAGCCTCCTTCCCATTGGGGCTTTCCAATAAAAACAACTTCGATTCTTAATTGATTTTTCTTCATAAGTATTATTATCTACTCTTTAAAATATAGCTATCTGATCTATTCATTTTGAAGGATATTTTCCGTACTTCTTAACTGCGGTCATAAAATCTATAATATTTCTAAGAGGTATTTTTTCATAAATAATTGTGCTGGGACCAATAATGAAATGCTTGTTATCTTTGAGTGCGTTCATTAGATCTCGTACATGACCTATTATTTCAGATTTTGTTCCGTGAGGAAGAATGTGGCTAACGTCCCCAAAACCTATTGAAACAAAATCCGGATACTTTTTACTTATGAGGAATGGATCGGCGCCACCTTCCCAACCCTGGAGCCCTTGGAACCCTGCTTTTTGAAAATAGGGGATCAATTCTGTGGGATCGCCATCCGTATGGAGTTGAGGTATCATACCAGCGTCGGTTATAACCTTATTAATTTCCTTATAATATGGTAAAAAGTCTCGGTCCCATCGTTTGGGGGAAATCATCACTCTACCTCTGTATGCAACATCATCTAAAATATTAATTATTCTTTCTGTTGTATCCGATGCCTTGATAAGGGCTTTAACTTCGATTTCCGTAATTCTTGCATAAAATTTCACTAATTTATTGTACAGAGTACTTTTTTTCCTAAAATGTTTACTAAACTCTACCATTCCCATGGCTTGCCATACTCGATCGAAAATCCCATTTGTCATAACCATCGGATAGATATATGGTGCAATTTTTTCATATTTTTCCAAGACATTCTTTATTTTTTCTGTATTATCAATTATCTTTAGGTTTTTCTCCATTTCGTTAAGGATATCTAAGGACTTTAGATATCCTCCCTCATAATAGGCGGTTTTTCTTCTTATCTTTTGTCCATCTAGCCCAATTCTGACCTTATTTCCTGCTTTGTCGATAATCTTGATACTCTTAAATTTAACACTTGAGGGAAAAGGAGCGAACACCGAATCAAAACCTAAGAAGTATGGGGCTCCAAAATATTGCGTGAAGCGAACTGTATCGTATCTACTCCTAAAATGTTCTTGATATTTTGAAATAAAGGGAATATCCACATATTGAACGTGTGTTGGAACCCTATCAAGGGCTTCTCTCATATCTCCATTGTAAACCGCAAGAATTCGCTCTTTTGCATTCATAAAAAAGTTAAAATTATTATGCAAAAAAACTCTATTACATTTAAAACCTTTTAATAATGGAAGTTAGAATGAATTCAATAGACAATATTAAGAATGTCTCAGTAATAGGAACTGGAACCATGGGCATGGAAATTGCGCAAGTAATTTTAATGGGGGGTTATAATGTCACCATTTATGATAAAAATCAGCAAGCACTGAAAAAGGCAAAAGAGTTTATAACCACTAACTTGAAAAAACTCGAAAAAAAGAACAAACTTCCCAATAATCTTACGGCTAACGAAATAATTGAGCAATTACAAACAGCAAATAATTTACCACAAGCAGTAAAGAGACATCAGCTTATTATCGAAGCAATTCCTGAAATAATGAAATTAAAGCAAGACTTATTTAAAGACATGAGTGAATTAAGTACGGGCGATACAATATTAGCAACAAATACATCAAATATGCCGGTGACCGAAATCGCTTCAAAAGCAAAAGATCCGGAGCGAATAGTCGGAATGCATTTTTTTACTCCAATAGTGGTTTTACAAGCAATAGAGCTTATAAAAGGTCAAGATACTTCAGATAAAACAATGGAAATTGGAGAGCAATTTATTCGCTCCCTCCCTTGTTTACGGGGAAAAAGAGAGGTTATACGGATTGAAAAGGAAACTCCTGGGTTTATCGTGAATAGGATCACAGCCGCAAGCAGCATTTATTTTTCATGGTTACTGAAAGAAGCCCAGAAGAAAGATATCCCCTATGAGGATATTGATGCAGATGTGGTTGCAATGCAAAATGGTGGCCTTGGCCCTTATGCAAAATTCGATGTGCTTGGTCTTGATGTGATTTATCATAGTTTTACATATTTTGCAAATAATGTTTCGGAGGATTTCGCCCCACCCCAGACTCTGAAGATTCTCGTTGAGGAGAACCATCTTGGCAAGAAGAGTGGAAAAGGATTTTATGAGTGGACAGATGATAACAAACCTAAAGGAGATTTTTCCAATAAAGCGGGATTGTTCGATCCAGAGATTTATATGGCAATCCAACTTAACGAGGGATGTAGACTTTTAGAAGAGAGGGTAGTAGACAGTTATAAGGAAGTAGATAGGGCTATTGTAGCTGCCATGAGTATGCCCGGACCATTTAGTGCCGGGAAACGACACTATAAAGAGTGGGCAGAATTATTGGAAGATTTCGCAGAAAAATCCGGATTAGCGTACCTAACACCTTGTGATATGATGAAATCGGGACGATTCTTGGAAATGAAATAAAATCTCAAACTCGAATAAATAAAAAGAGAAGAAAAAAATATATCATACTCTTTTCTATTACGGAGTTGAATATCAACTATGTTTTGGCTTCTTTTTTATTGTCGAGAGAGAGGAATTGATCCTTTATCAATTTTCGCTTGAGGACATTAATAAATTCCTTGGTGTCAGGGAAAACATATGCAATATCCTCCCCATTGTCTTCAACAGTGATTTCCTTATAGAATTTTCCAGTTATTTTATCATTAATCTTATCATTCAAGTCATTTACTATCATAGATGATAAGAAGCTCATATCCTTCAAAAAATAAAATAATACTTCAATATTACAAATGAATTCGCACGTAATAATCCTATTATATAAAACTGAA
>CAZDJH010000083.1:0-1154 GCA_964505645.1 uncultured archaeon
TAGCAATAAATAAAGAGACATGGAAACTCATAAAATGTGAAAGAAAAGATATTTTAAGAATGAATATAACCGAAATAGTTCTTAAAAATGAAGAAAGTATGAATTTTATATTTAATCCGCTCTTACATGATAATTTAGAAAGGATGGCAATTAAAGATATAGAAGTATTATATCTAACAAGAGATAAAAATGAGATACCGATCTCTCTATCTATTTCATTAATTAAAGATTTTTTAAAAGAACCACGAGGATTACTTTTTATTGGAAGAGATATTTCAAAAAGAAAGCGAACCGAAGAGAAATTAAAATCCTTACTTAAGGAAAAAAAGAAGTATATTGATGAAATCTTAAAATCATCGGAAATTCAATCGAAGTTAATGGCAACGATGTCTCATGAGTTGCGGACGCCTCTGAACTCAATAATCGGCTTTTCCGACCTCTTATTAGAGGAAAGTATTGGAACATTAAACTCTCAGCAAAAGGAATTTTTAAAAGATATTTATACTTCCTCTGAGCAATTACTCAACCTAATTAATGATTTGCTAGATCTTTCAAAAATGCGTTCTAAAGACCTAACATTAAAGAAAGAAGAAATCAACCTAAGGTCATTTATTAAAGAAATTACGGCAAATTTGAAGCCGATGATAAAAAGGAAAGGTCTATGGCTAAAGGTTAAGGGTTTGGATAATAATGACATAATCCACGCAGATTCAGTAAGGTTAATGGAAATTTTTCATAATCTATTAAGCAATGCTATCAAATATACAATCGAAGGAGGGGTTACGATACGGATTAATAAGAGTCTTGAGAATTGGGAGTTTCATATTAAAGATAGCGGAATTGGTATTGCAGAAAAAGATTATGATATATTATTTCAAGAGTTTAAAAGAGTTGAAAATCCCTTGGTGAAAACTATAGAAGGAACTGGTTTAGGATTACCTTTAGTCAAAAGACTCGTAAAATTGCATGGCGGAAAATTAAGCTTTACGAGTAAATTGGGGGAAGGTTCCACATTTAGCTTTACAATCCCTAGGAAAGAGTTCAAATAGTTAGAATTTTTTATTTACAAATTGAGGATCCTTATTCAAAATTGATGCCATATTCAAAATTGATGCCATATTCAAAATTGATGCCATATTCAAAATTGATGCCAT
>CAZDJH010000083.1:1254-11741 GCA_964505645.1 uncultured archaeon
ATTCGATTCTGAAAAATCCTAAATTAGCTGAAGATGAAAAAATTTTAGCCACGCCACTATTAATTAAAAAACTGCCTCTTCCTATTCAGCGCATCATTGGAGATTTATTAAATTCGGAAAAAGTATTAATGGGGCTTGATATTAAACCTGTAAAATCAAACTCTAAGGATAGGGAGTTAAATTAATGTTAATACTTTTTTTACCTTATTTGGATGAAAGCATCTTATTACTTGTTTAATCTTGGAATTTCCATTCTTTCATACATTTCTAAAAAAAAAGGTTATTGAATCTACAGTCTTAGAGGTACGGATTAATTACTCCGAGAAGTATTCCTTATCGACGACGATCTATTTATGTTTTAAATTTTCATCTAAGTTATTCTTTGATTGAATAAATTTTTAGTTTTATGTTAATTTAATTCTATTAAATGACGGAGACATTCGAAAGAAGCTTTAATGTGGGAATTTTAGGGGAAAATCAAGATCTTAACACATTAATTGGACAAATTTTTGGCGCCCCGGGAATTAGATCGGACCTCCAATTCTTTAATCGCTTGGATACATCCTTAAACCACATATTTTGTGCTGTAACACCGTTAGGTTATCCTGAGAAAATAAAACCCCTATTGCAAACACTCACAATCGCGGATATATATGTATTAGTTATCGATTTAAATTTTGGGTTAAATGCGGTGATTGGAGAACTCCTTATTGCAATGGATTTGTTTAACCAAATCTATAATAAACGAGTTCTTATCACATTTAATCATATTCACGAGAATCAGTGGAAATTAGAGCAAGAGCTTAAAAAGTTGAGGTCCATCCTAAAAACCACTAGCTTGGCTAAATCTGAAATATTAAAATTGAGAGCCAAATCCGATTATGAACGGTTAAAAAAAAGGGTTATAGAATTAGCTAAAAGCCAGTTAGACCAAGAAAAAGATATCAAGATGCCAAATTATACGAAGTTATTAATTGATCATATATTTCCAGTGAAGGGTATCGGTACAGTCGCTCTTGCCGTCGTGAAAAAAGGAATTCTAAAGAAAGGGCAGATGGTGGAACTCGTGGGAAATGGAGGGATATCCAAAAAGATTGTAATAAAAAACATACAAAAACAAGATAGAAATTTTGATATTGCATATAAAAATGATAGAATTGGATTGGTATTGAAAGGGATTAAACCTAATGAAGTCAATAGGGAATTTATTATGGTGACTCCCAAAACACTAAAAAGTGAAAAAAATGTTAAGGCAAATGTCGTGATAAATAAGTTTTATTCACCAAAAGAAGGAAAGATAATTCCCGGGAATGATAGGCAATATTATGCGATGGTAGATTTGAAATTTTCTCCGTTTAAATTTAGTAAAGGTGAAAAGATTATTCCAGGTGGTTCGGGAGCGATGATGATGGATTTAAGTAAAGAACTTTATCATGATGGAAGTGGACTCATGGGAATTATTACAGATCTTAACAAATTTGAGAATAAAAACCGGATAGTTGGGGTCTTTACGCAGAACAACTAAGAAAAGGATTATAACTTATAACTCATTAATTCAATTTATCCTTTAATTTTCATAGATCAACTTTATGATCCCCTAGTGCTTCAATCATTTTTTTAAAAATAAAGGGCAAATTTCCGTCAATCTTAAATTTCACTTGTTTGACCTCGTGAATTACTTACAGATAAAAGCTCTTCACTTGCCAAAATTGCTCCATACTGAAGTGAGGCTTGTATATGTTCCCTTTTTAATGATGGATACTCTTTTAATATTTCTTTTTCTTTCATACCTTCTGCTAAACAATCCAGTACTACAGAGAAAAAAATTCTCGTACCCTTAATGCATGCTTTTCCGTGGCAAACTTTTGGATATCTGTTCTTATTTGCCCCTTCTCCTGTTTCGGTGTACATATTCCTTCAAATCCTCGAGAAGGAGGTCGGCGGAATACTCCGGCCAATATTCATTACGAAACTTAAATTCGGCATAAGAAGCATCCCACAGAAGGAAACCAGAAATCCGTGCCCCGTCTTCCATTCCTGTTCTAATGATAAAATCCACTTCAGGGGTTTCCTTGGTATAGAGATAATTTTTAATGCAGTGGCGATCAATCTCCTCTGGGTTAACAGCTTCCTTCATCATTCGCTTGACCGCATCCGCAATTTCGGCTTGTCCATCATACATAATAAGGACATTAATAAAGTTCTTTTCGTGGTGTTTTGTGAATTCATGAAGCTCATCGATCTTTTGTTTTACATCAGCTGGAAGGAGGTGTAATCTTCCGAGGACTCTAAAACGTACTTTCTCCTCAACCACGATATCTTCTTCCATGATGGTTTCGATGGCTTTTATAATGATTTTATAAATATAATTTAGTTCCCCCTTGCTCCTCTTTCTTGCATTTTCCAATGAGAGAGCATACACAGTTAAATAACGGACACCCGCATCGAAAAAATCATATAATATACTTTTTAGGGTCTCATATCCGCTAATATGCCCCATCTTAATATCTAACTTCTGATTCCTTGCCCAGCGTCTATTCCCATCGGGGATAACCCCTACATGGCGCGGCAATTGATCCCCGAAGGCTTTCTGGAGTTTCTGTAATTCGTTTAACATTGGTTTAAATAAACAATTAATTAATTAATTAAAATAATTTCAATCCAATTATTATAATTATTAAAGAAGGACTTAAAAAAAATATTTATATAATTTAATTTTCTTTAATTTATATTATTATTGATGAAAATAAAAACTTCCTCTATTCAATACACATTCAATCTCAATTTTGCTCTTTATTTTGTGCTTTAGGAATTCAATAAATACCGAAAAAATCGAATATGACTTCTAATATCATACTTTTAATAATATTAAAATTAATAATATTCAAATTTATACTATACAATTAATACAATTGGGAATCATATAACAAAAACTCGAATCTAATTCACTATTTTTGATAGTATGAAGAGTTTAGAAGATTTTGATTACATAAGAATTAAATATGAAGGTGGATTTTATTTAATTAGTTTTAATGAAATAATTGTTTAAGTAAATTTTTTGTTGGTTTAACAATTATATTTATTGAATATTCAATAAGTCTAAGTTATTCATTGAACAGAAATTTGTACATATAAAGTGAACAGACGATGATTGGAAAGGACTATTTATTCGGCGACGTGGGTATCGATTCTATTGGCTTTTTTGCCCCACAAGGCTATGTAGATGTAGAAGAATTGGCCGAGAAAAGGAACGTTGACCCTGCGAAATACCGAAAAGGGTTATTGCTTAAGGAAATGAGAATTAGCGATATTGACGAAGATGTGATATCTATTGGACTTAAGGCGGGATATAATGCGCTCGAACGGGGCAAAATAAACCCTAAGGAGATAGATGCGATATTTGTGGGTACTGAAACGGTCACTTATGCCGTCAAGTCGGTCTCAAATATATTTGCTCAATTATTGGACGTTTCAAATAATTGCCTAACTCAAGACATTTATAATGCTTGCGCGGGAGGAACCCTTGCGATATTAAATGCGATTGGGTTAGTGGAAAGAGGAGTCATTAACAAGGCGCTCGTCATTAGTGCTGATATTTCTTCATATCCTATAAAGAGCCCAAGCGAGCCTACCCAAGGCTCAGGCGCAGTAGGCTTGGTTATTTCTAAATATCCGCGTGTAGCTCGATTTGGGAAGAAATTCGGAAAAGTATCCGGGAATGTAAACGATTTTTGGAGAGCCCCCGGAGATGAAAATGCGCAAGTGTTCGGACATTATTCATTGGATTCATACCTCAAGCTCCAGTTGGAAGCTTACGATAACCTAATCGAGAATCTGGGAGAGATTTATTATGCAGATTACTATGCCTTCCATGCTCCGTTTTCAAAAATGCCTATAAAATGTATTAGAAATATTATCGAAAAGCGTTGGATTCATAACTTAGGGGATTTATTAAACTTAAAGGATACCTCATTAACGGATAAATTATTTAACACCTTCGACTCCTTTTTACAAGATATTAGTGTTCTCCCCGAATATATCTACTTAAATCTAAAGGAGCGAGGGATATCCTCGAATAAGTTGGAAACGCTCTCGAACCTTGTTGTATCGCATGTTAAAGGCAGAATCCTCCCCCATCTTTCAGTTCCAATGCATTTTGGAAATATGTATAATGCTGCTTTATGGAGTCAAATCCAGTTTATTTTAGAGAATTATGTAGAGGAAAACGATACAATATATTTCGGATCATATGGATCTGGGGCAACAGCAATAGCAGGCCTCTTAAAAGTTTGTGAAGGTTTCCAAGAGGTTATCGACCGAAGTCCCACCATTGATGATTTTATTCAATACAAATACAGAAAGAGCGTCGAGGAGTACGAGCGCATTAAAAAAGGAAAAAAGAGACCAAAAATCTATATCGGAGAGATCAAAGAACTACACGAGTTAAACGAAAACAGGGGTTTTACCCTCCATTTTTGCGACGAAGGATGTATTATCCCCAATATTGACGGGCTAGACCATTGCCCACAAGGTCATTCGGGCTTTCATGAGCGCCGCTTCCCATTGTATGCCAAATTGATCTCAGAACCAGAGTGCCTCAATTCAAACAATTACAGCTATCTTTCAAAGGGATTAGTAAGAGTACAGAAAGGTGTGGAGAAAGAGGATATTTTGGAATATAATATGCGCAGGGTAAAGCTTAAAGACAATGAATTGGTCGAAAAAGGGTTGCTCAACTGGTCACCATACTATGTAAAGTGCCTTAAGCACAGCTGAATCTCAGAAAATTCCCTTTTTAAAGCTCTTTCTATTTCAATCTTGTTAATAAACTTTCGACGAGAAGGAAGGGAATATTTGTAATAAAAAATTGGGGACTTATAATATGGTAAAAATACAATAGCATAATAATAATCTAAAGGTAATAGTAAATGAACGAGATTAATTCAGATATTTCAGGATTTTATAAATTAAGCGTAAAAGAACGGCAAAAGATCCTTACGGATCTATGTGGCCTAAAAGAGGAGGATTTGGAAATTCTTCAAAACTATGGCTACTTCCAGCGTGACCAATTGGACACTATGATCGAAAACGTAGTGGGGTGTTTCCAGCTCCCGCTTGGGATCGCGTGCAATTTCAAGATAAACGGAAAAGATAAGCTCATTCCGATGGTGATTGAAGAGCCGTCAGTGGTTGCAGCTGCATCGAACGCCGCTAAAATGGCACGAGTCCATGGCGGGTTTAAATGTGAAGAGGTAAAACCAGTTATGATCGCTCAAATTCAAATAACCCATATGGGTGATTTTAAAAAGGCGAAATCGATAATTCAAAGCAATAAGGACAAAATATTAGAACTTGCCAACGACCAAGACCCCTTATTAGTGAAGCTTGGCGGCGGAGCAATCGACTTAAAGGCTCGCACATTTAATACAAAGCGGGGTGATATGGTCATAGTTCACCTCATGGTAAATGTGTTGGATGCAATGGGTGCCAATGCAGTAAACACTATGGCAGAGGCTGCCGCGCCCGTATTAGAAGAATTGACGGGCGGGAAAGTATACCTCCGAATCGTCTCTAATTTAGCGACAGAACGGATCGCGAGAGCGAAAGCAACCTTTGACAAGGAAATGCTGGGAGGAGAGGAGGTAGTCGATGGAATTTTGAATGCATATGAATTTGCGCGAGTCGACCCCTACAGAGCCACCACTCATAACAAAGGAATTATGAATGGGGTGATTTCCTTAACACAGGCGACAGGAAACGATACACGCGCCATAGAAAGTGGTGCTCATGCTTATGCATCCATAAATGGAAGATATTCTCCTTTAACCTCATTCTATAAAGATAAAGAAGGGAATCTGGTCGGGGAAATCGAGATCCCAATGGCCTTGGGAATTATCGGCGGAATGACTAAGATCCATCCCATGGCAAAACTAGCACTGAAAATTATGGATATTCAGACCGCGAACGAGTTAGCTCAGATTGCGGCCGCATTAGGGTTAGCCCAAAATGTTGGGGCTTTACGAGCACTAGCGTCGGAAGGAATTCAAAAGGGACACATGGAACTGCACTCCCGAAACATCGCAAAATTGGCTGGAGCGCCTGATGAATTGGTTGACAAGGTTGCGCAGAGATTAATTGAGGATGAAAAAATCCGGGTTGATTACGCAAAAGAACTCTTAAAAGAGCTTATGAACGAAAAATAAAAATCTTTTTCAAGGATCTGCGGAACACAATGGTATTCCCAGTCAAGATAGAGGAAAAACCGGAATAAGGCTTTTTTTAGATTTAAAATAATCATAATGTATACCCAATAATAATCAATTTTTAAATTATTTTTATAATTTTAACTACTATAATAATTAATTCTATATTGTTATAATATAAATGTGTGAGTATCCACGAAAAGTCTATGAAAAAAGTGAAAGTAAGAGCACCGGGAAAAACGATTCTTTTCGGGGAGCATGCCGTGGTCTATGGGTATCCCGCGATCGCAATGGCTATATCTGTGAATTCTGAATGTATTATTAAGGAAACCAATCATCAGATCATAAAAATACGACTGAAAAACTATAACAGCATTTATGAGGCTCGCGATTTGAAAGGCTTAAAGGCTCGACTCCCATCCAAAAGTAGGCAAATTATAAGGTGTCTAGAACTGTTTAAGGAAGAATATAGAGTAGAGTTTCAAGGGGTAGAGATTTCATTATCGAGCCGATTGTTTCCCAGCGCGGGGTTAGGCTCTTCTGCATCTATTGCAGTATCATTAGCTTACGCAATAAATTGTTTTTATGAATTGGGCTTACAAAAATCAAAAATAAATGAGTTTGCTTACGCTCAAGAGAAAATTGTACACGGTTCACCATCAGGGATCGATAATAATATATGTATGTACGGCAATGCTATTTACTTTCAAGCGGACCGGTTTAATTTTATCAAAGTCCCTAAAGATTTAAACTTATTAATCTCCAATACAAATATCGAACATAATACAAAAGAAGCAATCAATCGGATTAAACAACTCAAGAAAACCAATCCAGAAAAAACTGAATCATATTTACAGCGGATTGGGGCGTTAACTGAGCAAGCTAAGAATGAACTAAGCAAAGGAAATATCCAGAAAATAGGAGAATTAATGAATCTTAATAATAAATATCTTACGAAATTACGGGTATCAAACGACGCAATAGATAAGATAATAAAGATATGCCGCCACAACGGAGCATTAGGGGCAAAGCTCACAGGGGCAGGGTTAGGAGGATGCGTGATTTCATTAGGGGACCCTGAAAAACTGAAGAAGATTCAACACATCTTAACTCAAAAAGGATTTAATAGTTTTATAGCAAATAATGATTCAAAGGGGGTAAGAATAATTTGAATGAGTATATCATATTGAAATTAGGGGGAAGTTTAATCACGAATAAGGAAAAACCTTTTTCCATCCGAAAAAGTGTTATTAGAAATTCAGTTGAACAAATAATAGAAAGCGGAAAAAAAGTTATAATTGTTCATGGAGGAGGGTCTTTTGGCCATCCAGTAGCTAAAAAGTATGGGGTTATGGATGGACTTAATAAAGGCATTCAGAACCAAATTTATGGCGTCGCAAAGACCCATAATGCCATGGTACAATTAAATTCTTATTTAACGGAATCGCTTCTGGATAGAAATCTACCATCCTTATCCATTCAAACCTCGTCTATTTTTTTCAAGGATTCAAACGAGATTATTTTGAACTCGGATATCATAAATCAATGCGTTAAATTAAATATAATTCCGATATTATATGGCGATATTATCTTTACGAATAAGGGGGACTTTTCCATAATTTCCGGTGATTCAATCATTCTCGAGGTATGTAAGAAAATGAGAAGTATTACCATTAAAAAGGTCATATTCACCATGGAAACTGATGGTATTTACATATACGACAAGGCAGAGGAGGAAGGCCGCTTGGCAACGGAATTGGATTGTTCAGATTTAGACAAACTTGCCTTAGCTAATTTAAAAGAAAAGATTGATGTAACCGGTGGAATCCGAGGAAAAATTAAAAATGTTAAAAAAATATGCGAGTTGGGGATTCCTGTTCAATTAATCAACGGGTTAAAGAGTAAATATCTTCTTAAAGCCCTTCGCGATGAATTAGTCTCGGGAACATATGTAAAAGCTTCTTTTGAGGAAAAACATTCCGGGATTTCAAATCGTAAAATTGAACATCTCAAAATACCGATGAAATATGATGTTCAGCATGAGCGGAATTATTTGGAAGATATAAAACTCCTCCATAATCCCTTACCGGAATACGATCTTGATGATCTTGACTTAACATGTCGATTTTTTAATAAAGATATTTCTGCGCCGATTTGCATCGCAGCAATCACAGGGGGACACCCTGTCGCAAAAGAAATCAATAAGATTTTAGCAAAGGCTGCCCAACAAGAGAAAATTATATTAAGCGTTGGCAGTCAACGGGCTGGAATTACTGATAGTGATTTAAAGGGCTCTTTCTCGATAGTAAGGGAGTATGCCCCCGATATTCCGATTATTGGTAATATTGGGATTGGACAAATAAGTTCCCCAAACTTTAAGGTTGAAGATTTCGGCAAATGCATCGAGATGATTAATGCAGATGGCATGGCAATTCATTTTAACGCCCTCCACGAGCGTGTTCAGGGAGAAGAGGGAGATACTTCTTATAAGCACTTCACTGAAAATTTTCGAACAATTAGAAAAGAATATAAGATTCCGATAATCGCAAAAGAAGTTGGAACAGGCTTCAATTCGGATACGGCAAGTAAATTGGATTCATTGGGTTTTGATGGGTTTGATATAGGGGGACTTGGAGGCACAAGTTTTGCGGCAATTGAATCTTTCAGAAATATCCAAGAACAAGAAGAGTATACAAGAAAGTTAGCAGATGTATATAGGGATTGGGGGATCCCAACCCCCGTAAGCGTCACCTATGTTCGTGAGATTACGGATAAGCCCATTATTGCTACAGGAGGTTTACATACAGGTGAAGATATAGCGAAGTGTATGGTGTTAGGTGCCAATTTTGGAGGTTTTGCGTTTAAGTTCCTTAAAACCGCTTGGAATGATTATAAAAATAAAACTTTTCAAAACTCGATTAAAGAGATAATAACATTAAAAAATGAATTGCGTTCTTGCTTATGGCTAATGAACTTTAAAAGCATCACAGAAATCATTGGAAAAAGAAAGAAGGCTGTCTTGCTTGGAAATTTGCATCGATGGCTTAATCAATAATATACTTAATAACACAAATAACACGGCGTAAATTTTAAATCAGTATGGATGAAAAAAAGAAGTGGGTTTTAATCACTGGGGCAAGTACGGGGATTGGTCGGGCTTCTGCTGAATATCTTGCCTGTCACGGGTTTAAAGTATACGGTAGTGTCCGAAATAAAAAGGACTACCAAGAATTAGTGGCAATTCCAAATATTACTCCAATTATTATCGATGTGACTGATGAAGAAACCATCCAAAAAGCATTTCATTATCTTAAGAGTCAAAATACTGATCTAGTTGGGCTTATTAATAATGCTGGAATTGCTCGTGCAGGACCTTTAATGGATCTCCCCATCCAAGATCTCCAAGAGCAATTCGATGTAAATATATTTGGAGTTCATAGAATAACCAAGACTTTCTTTCCCCTTCTAAAAGAGACTGAAGGAAGGATAATAATGATAAGCAGCGACAGTGGGTTTTTTGCAACCCCTTTTTTTGGTCCCTATTGTTCGAGTAAATTTGCTTTAGAAGGATACAGCGATTCATTACGCAGAGAGTTATTACTCTGCAATATGAAGGTTATCCTCATTCAACCTGGGCGAGTGAGCACCCCAATATGGGATAAAGGTGAAGAACTCTTAAAGCAAGAAGAGAAATCTATTTTCATGAAATATGCTAAAAGATTAGGAAAACAAGCAATTAAGAAAGGGAAAACCACTGGAATTGCGCCAATTGAAGTGGCAAAAGTTATTCATAAAGCCCTGACTGAAAAAAAGCCAAAATTAAGATATTTAATCGCTCCCAACACCTTTAAGTATCGATTAATTAAATTTCTCCCAGAAAAGTTAGTAGATAAATTGGTTAATAAAGAATTCAAGCAGTTGAAGGATGATTGGAGTCAAGAAATAAATTAATGGATAATAATTTATTTTAGTTTAACCATAAATTAATAAATTTGAAATTATATAAGAAATCTATAATGATTTAATTTCATATTTAAGATTTAATTTTGTGATGAAATGAAAAGTCCCAAAATTTTTATTGTCGATGATGACCGTGCTATTTTAAGGCTTTATAAAATGATTTTTGAACAAAAAGGCCTCAAGAACGTTGTGTATGCTCACAATGGCAAAGAAGCAGTCGATAAATATAAGAATTTTAGACAAAAGCCTGAAATAATCATTATGGATCATAGGATGCCAATACTTAATGGAATTGATGCTATGAATCTAATTTTAAGACATAAT
>CAZDJH010000084.1:0-11442 GCA_964505645.1 uncultured archaeon
TAATTAATATTGAAATTTTTATTATTATTGATCTTATTTAGATATAATTGATTTTAAATCTTTTCTCTATTTAAATGAAAGTTTTACTGATTATTTACTCATTTAAAAGGACAATCTTCGCCATTAGGGCTTGAAGCTGGATCTCCTCTGTGCCCCCTTGACTAAGTCTGTACTCAAATTCGGCTAACAGTTTGGAGAGCTCAATCTTCATATCTTCTGGAATATCGAAATCGTAGATCTCTCGATGAATGTCTTTTATGATGTTCCTTCCCGATAACCCATATTCCTTGATTAGGTCATTTAAAAGCTTGATGGATAGGGTCAATTGACCGTTAAGGGCGGTCTTCAGGATTTTTTGTATTTTTTCAGGTGGAACTTCTCCGGCTACACGAAAGACGAGCTCTTGATCGATCTTTTCGGAAATCGTCCCGCACGACTGCAAGTAATTGATTGCTCGCCGTAAATCCCCCCGTGCAACATCGATCAACGCGTTTGAACCATCGGGAGATAAGTCGATTTCTTCTCTTTCAGCGACCTTTCTAATCCGTTTTTTTATATCATCATTAGATAAAGAAGAAAACCGAAATACGACACAACGAGATTGAATTGGAGGGATTATCTTGTTTGAATAATTACAAATTAGAATCATCCTGCAGTTGTGCGTGTATTTCTCCATTGTCCTTCTGAGGGCTTGCTGAGCTGCAGAAGTCATATTATCGGCTTCATCTAAAATTAGGATCTTAAATGGGATATTTGCAGGTGGTCTCGCTTTAGCAAAATCCTTTATATAAGTTCTAATTACATCAATTCCACGGGCATCACTTGCATTTAACTCGAGAAAAGTTTCATTTATGGCCATTTGAGAACCATATAATTCTCTAACCATCGCCAGCGCAGAAGAAGTTTTTCCCGTCCCAGCTGGTCCGGCGAAGATCAAGTGGGGCATGGATTTACCCTTTAGAAATTGTTTTAATCGTTTAATAATCCCCTTTTGGTTAACTATATCATCTAATCTTCTAGGTCGGTATTTTTCCACCCACGGGCGGTTTTCTGACATTCTTAATTCAGATTTTTATTTTCCAATTAATTATTATTATAAAGAATTTATTACTATAAAGAATTTCTTAGTAATAAGCAATTAAAAATAATTAAAAATAATTAAAAATAATTAAAAAAAATTAAAAAAAAGTCGAAATATAATGTCTAACTTTAAAATTGAGCGTATTCATGCGCGATGGATCTTGGATTCACGGGGAAATCCCACCGTGGAATGTGATATGTGGGCAGGAAACGATGTATTTGTGCGTGCTGCGGTTCCCTCTGGGGCATCAACAGGTGAAGCTGAAGCGGTTGAGTTACGTGATAAAGGCGAAAAATTTATGGGAAAGCATGTTACTAAAGCAGTTGATAATGTTAATTCAAAAATTTCTAATATTGTGGTTGGGATGAATTGTAATGAACAAAGGAAGATAGACGATGCAATGATCGAGGCGGATGGAACGGACAATAAGGCAAATTTCGGTGCAAACGCCATTCTCGCCGTCTCTATGTGTGCTCTGAAAGCCACCGCTAAGACCAAGGGAATACCACTCTACGAATATGTATATACATTAGCCCATAAAAAGTCAACTGAAAATTATCTCTTACCAATTCCATCCTCCAACGTTTTAAATGGTGGAAAGCATGCTGGTGGCGATCTTGCCCCTCAAGAATTCATGATCCAAGCGATTGGAGCTCCTACATTTTCAGAGGGAATTCGCTGGACTGTGGAAGTATACCATCAGATGAAAAATGTAATTAAGGAGAAGTATGGCGCTTCCAGCACAAACGTAGGAGACGAAGGGGGTTTTGCTCCTGCCCTATCCACAACTCGGGAAGCTTTAGATATTATTATGGAAGCCATTGATAGTGCGGGCTATAAAGCGGGTTCAGATTTTATTTTAGCTATGGATCCCGCAGCAGCAGAGTTCTATGATGAAGGTGAAGATGTATATAATATTGACGGGACGTCTTTAAAACCTGAAGAAATGGTTGATTATTGGGTTAAATTGGTTAAAGAATACCCAATTAAATCCTTAGAGGACCCATTTGATGAGGAGGGTTGGAATGAATTTGCCGCGCTCACAAAAAGACTCAAGGGCGAATGCCAAATAGTTGACGATGATCTGACGGTTACCAACCCAAAAAGGCTTCAGAAAGGGATTGATATGGGAGCAGGGAACGCTTTATTATTAAAGATCAACCAAATCGGAACCATTAGTGAGGCTATTGATGCAGCTTTGCTCTCTTTTGAAAATGATTTTAGGGTGATGGTTTCTCATCGCTCCGGTGAAACGGAAGATACCACAATCGCAGATATCGCTGTTGGTTTATGCACGGGTCAAATTAAGACAGGCGCACCTTGTCGATCAGATCGAAATGCTAAGTATAATCAATTGATCAGGATTGAAGAACAACTAGGCACTCATGCCTTCTACCCAGATTCATATGAAGATTATAAGGAATACCGGTAAAAACAAAAAAGTTTCTTTTATTTAAAGCTTCTTAATTGCTTTTAACGTAAAAGAAGTTTACTAACTAAATTAAAAATAAATTTGAGAAAAAAAGAGCACGTTAGTCGTTTTGCTGTTTTTTCCGTTTCATACGTAGCTCCTTTAATTCTTGAGATGTTCTTGATCGCATTTGACCCTTTGCTGCCATATAGCTTGCTTGGGGGATAGCTTTTTGCTTAAGTTCTGATTCTTCGGCTTCAATTTCTTCGAGTTCTTCATCTATATATTCCACTGAATCGTCGAAACTCCCATTTGCAGAAGGACTTAAGGTTGCTTTTTCACTTTCCAGTGACTTTTTTAGGCGTCTTAACCGCTCTTTGGATGATTCTGCTTTCCCAGAATAATAATCAACACCCGCTTCTTGGATATTCATCATGGTGTTTAATTTTTGATTATATCCCGATTTAAATTCATTCTCATCTTTTGTGATTCTTACCGTATCATTAATGACGCGTAAGCGTTTACGTCCTTTATCGTCCTTATATTCTACTTGTAGCTGGACGGGTATTTCCTCTTTCTCTGCTAATTTCTTACCGACCTTGGATGAATCCAATTCGATATATACCTCCCTATCTCCTGTGACTGCCCCCAAGTTGATTTCTGGAGAACGGACTTTTCTGGAGCCTTGAGCCCCCGTCACCCTTTTAATCTCTATAAATTTAGGAGTTATGAACTTTACCTTTACATCTCTACCTAGGTACTTTTTTTGGCGCATTTCCGAAAAGGTGCGCTCCAATTGTTCGCTTGAAATGAGATAAAGATTCCCACCCGTAGTGTCGGTTAGTCTTCCAAGGGTTTCTAATCCCATTTCATTTTTATCTCCTTCTTGAGAAACTCCAACGACATCCATAATTACGCCTTCCCGATTACATAATTCTGCCATACGGTCATAAAACTTCTTTGCTCCTGTGCTTGACCCCGATAAATTGCCGATTCCTTGATTGGCGAGCCCATCGGTAAGGAGGGTCAAACGGCTCGAAGAATCCGATTGAAAATGGGTGATGATATTAATGCCAAAAAATAAGGCTGGACCTAAGGCGGTCATATCCATAGATTGGAGCCCCTCCACTTTCTCCACCCATCTATCAGCAAGCTCGCCAATTGAGCCTAGAAATGAAGCATCCTCGAGGTATTCAAGGAGTTGAGATTTCATATCCTCCATCGAAAATAATGAATCGCCGCTGAATCTCTGTGGAGGTTTATCATGTCGTAAATATAGATAAACAGAGGATTCAAAGGCTATTAAAATGAATTTTGTGTTCGGCGAGTTCATTTTAAAATCTTTAATTGTTTGGATTAGGCTCTGCTTGACAGATTCGATTTTAGCACCGCTCATGGATCCAGAAATGTCAATAATGGCAACATATAATCCATCGTCCGCGCCTTTCACCTCAATAGAACTTTCAATGGTATCTTTATCATCTTTAGTTTCAATATCTTCGATAATGAAATCAATATCATTAGGGAGGCTTTCCATTATTTGGTCCTTAGTAATTATATTAATAGAGCCACAATACGGACATTGGAAATTCGGCCCCACATTTGGATCATCCTTTATTAAGTTACAGTTAGTTAATACCGCACTACATTCCTCACATTTAATCGGCTCAATTTTCAGTCTCTTTTCTGCTTTTTCCTTAAGCCCTTTAAAATAGACCGAATATAAATATGGATATAAATGGTTCTTTTCCTTTTCGATGTCTTTATCTAATATTTTATCAAAAGACCGAGATAAAAATTTCATTTTTTTTACTTATGTATTTTTAGTTGATTTCTAATATTTTAAATTAAAATCAAACTATAAATAATTATGTTTCAATCAACCTTCTAAAGAGATATGAAACTAATAATATGAAAAATAAAAGAATTTATAATTTATAACTATCAAAATCTAATACTTCTTGTTATTTTATTAAAATATGAGAAAAGTTAGGTTGGGTAAAGCAAATGAAAAAATTTCGGTTATAGGTCAAGGAACATGGGGAATATCTAGATTCTTTAAGGATAAGGCGTATTATGATGAATGGAGGAAATCTTTAAGAAAAGGGGTAGAACTCGGTATAACTCATATCGATACCGCTGAAGTTTATGGGTGGGGTCGAGCCGAGGAAATTGTTGGCGAAGTCATTGCCGAATATGATAGAGATGACCTATTTATTACAAGTAAGCTTTTTCCTTTTCATATTAGAGAGAAAAGCATGAAAAAGGCAGCCAATAAGAGCTTAGAGCGTTTAGGCATTAAAAGCTTTGATCTCTATTTAATTCATTGGCCAAATAAACTAATCTCGCTCGAAAAGAAAATGAATGTTATGGAAAGCCTCGTTAAGGAGGGTAAAACACGTTATATCGGCGTGAGCAATTTCTCTGTTAAACGTTTTAAAAAGGCTCAAACACTCCTTAAAAGCGAAGAATTAATCACCAATCAGCTAAAGGCAAATGTTGTGGAACAGAAAAATATGAGAAATTCATTAACATATTATCAAGACAATAAGCTCATAATGACCGCTTATAGCCCGCTTTCCCATAAAGGGCTTACTGATATAAAAGGTGAAATCGAGCAAAAACTTAGAAAAGTGGCTGAGAATCACAATAAAACTATTCAGCAGATTGCTATCGCATGGTTAATACATCATAAAAACGTAATCACAATCCCTAAGGCATTTCACACCAATCATGTGAAGGCTAATGCGGAAGCCGCGTCGATCAGGTTAAAAGAGGAGGAAATAAAATTATTATACAATGAACCTCTAGACTTGGCTTTAAGACCATCTACAAATCAATTAAACGAAAAATGACCACCCAGTGATATTTAAATAACCCTCGCTAATTTTTAAATATATAGCTATTTAGTGGATTTTAAATTATAGGGAATGCAATTAGTAATTAAAGATTAATCATATTCAATGACCGCACATCTTTTAGAAATACCAGAAGAAAAAACATTTACTATGTTAATTGGACTTCCGGCTACTGGAAAGAGTACATTCGCAGAAAAGATGATGGAAAAAGATTCTAATAACAGAGTTGTTATTTCGTCTGATAAAATCCGGTTTGATGTACTTAATTATGAAGAAACCGGAATTGATTTTGATCCAAAAGCAGAACCTCGGGTTTGGGCAATTATCGACAAGAAAGTAGAGGAAGCTTTGTTGGAATCCACCTCAAGGGATGTTGTTTTTGATGCTACAAACCTTACCAGAGCAGGTCGCAGAAGGTTTTTAATTTTAGCAAAACGCTTAGGATATCGAACTCGTGGAATAATCTTTTCCACATCACTTACAGAAATTAAAAAAAGGAACCTCAACAGAGAAAGGGATGTCCCAGAAGATGTGATAGAAAGGTTCTATTATAATGCTCAATATCCAGAAAAGGGTGAATTCGATGAGCTATTTGAAATAAACACTTAAGACCTTTAAAGCCTTATTTTTTTTAGTTCAGAATTTGTTCTTATATGGAATTTTAGAAAATGCTTAAAGATCCTGACTATATGGAAAGATTTATATAAAACATGAGGTTATTAGAAGAATATCTCAGAGAGAAAATGAAAGAGATTGTATTTGATGGAGATTTCGATAGTGAAGAACCACAATTATCTGATGATCAAGTTTAAAGGGAAATGGTGGTTGTTTTTACAGATTAAAAAAAAATTAAGCCACAATCACTTGAATTTGCCACTTCTTATTATCATTCTCGAATAGATTATTTGAATGCATTCGAACAAATTCCCCCGGAAATTTCAAGCACATAAATAACAAAGGTTCATGAATTAGTATTTGGAGCCCTTTTGGAGCGCAATAGGACTATTATTGCTGATTTCGCTCATATTAACGCTGAAAAAATCTGTAATTGAGTTTTAAAGTAAAAGAAAAAGTTTTTTAATTAAACAACTAATTAATTAAATAGTTAAGTCTTTAGATATTATTTAATCCATCTTGTGTAATAAAATTTAACTTAATCTTAGTGAAGTCCCTTGGAATCAAATATATTCGGTACATGTGGCATAAGAAAGGTGTTTATAAATTATTCTGAGTCAGACCTTATGTTTACGCCTCATATGGCGTTGGATGTAGGGTTAGCATTGGGGACATATTTACATAGAGGCAATTCAAGCAAAAAGGAGATACATAAGAGCATAGTAATAGGACGTGATATTCGGACTTCCGCATTGCCTATTGAATATTCTCTGATTTCTGGACTAATTAGTGCGGGCTGCAATGTGAAAACGTTAGGAATCGTAACCACCCCTACATTAGCAATGTCCCTTCAGATATTAGATGCTGATGCGGGCTGTATGATTACAGCTAGTCATAATACACCAGAATATATCGGTCTAAAGATGTGGAACCCATCAGGAATGGGTTTTACCGAGGATCAAGAAAAAGAAATATCGCAGATTTATGAAAGCAAGGAATTTATAAACTGTGAATGGGATAATATAGGAAAAATCACGCATATTAACGAAATCAACGATACGCATATCAATTACATTACAAATCGAATTCAATTTGATGGGAGCGATTTTCATATCATCGTGGATACAGGAAATGGCTCAAGTTGCGAAATTGTACCAAAATTATTAAGTGCTTATAAGATAAATGTAACAACACTCAATGCAAATATGGATGGGCATTTTCCCGGAAGATACAGCGAACCTAGTAAAGAAAACCTAAATCAACTCTCCGAGTTCTTAAAACTCTCAAGAGTGGAGGATATCGGAATAGCCCTTGATGGTGATGCCGATAGGGTGATTTTTCTCGATGAAGATGGGGAAATTGTTGATCCGATTAGGCTTTTGGCGTTATTAGCCAGACATTATTTAAATCACCATGAAACTAGAATACAAAATGAAAATAAAATGGTGGTTACAGCCGTTAATTCTTCAAATCTTTTGGAAGAGGTCCTCAATCCATTAGGTTGCGAGGTTTATCGAACTAAGGTGGGTGATATTAAAGTTGCCAATGCATTGATGGAAAAGAACGGGTTCTTAGGGGGTGAAACTTCGGGTACCTATATATGGCCCGACTTGGGGCACTATGGTCCCGACTCTATCGCGACTATCGCAAGAGTAATCAAATTAATGAATAAAACGGGGAAGAGCTTACGGAAATTAATAAAAGATATCCCCAAATATCCTTGGTATGCCCAAAGCTTTGAATTAAAAAGAGACATAAGATTTACAGACGACATCAATCAAAATATTATAGATGCAATAAAGAATTTATTTGACAAATTGGGGTATGGATTATTAGAAATAAATCAGACAGATGGGTGTCGCTTTAACTACAATAAAGGATGGATTCTTATACGAAGGTCTGGCACATCTCCCTACTTGAGGATAACTTCGGAATCTACATATAGTATGGAAGAGTCAATTAGAATCAATTCTCTTGCGAAGAAAGAGATGAAGATGTTGAACCTAATTTGAATCCATTTATTTTTTCGATCTATAGTAGCGGGATTCAAAAAGCAAGATGCTGTTCACCGTAAAGTCACAATCTAACCCCATGAAATAAACATTTTAATGCTCATATTTTATTATATTAATATAGAAATTAATGTAAAAACCCGAGATAAGCATGAGTTCCGAATTTAATAAAGTAAAACAAGTATTAGGTACTTTTTTAGCGAGATTCATCGAAATAATGGAAGATACTACCGATCAATTGAAAGACCTTCAACAAGAAATAGACACATTTGATAAGGTTAACTTCAAAAAACCACCTCCCAGCGTCCCAGAGTTTAAAAAGGAAGAGACCAGCCCCTTAGCCGAGATGGAAAAGCTTAGTAAAGAGATTCGAGATGACGTTCCTAAATTATTAACGCGACTTAAAGGGATTATGGGAGATGAAAAGGAAAAAAAGTTCCAGAAACTTTCTGAGGATGAAAGGAAAAATGCATTGAAAGATATGGAACGGGCAATTAAGATTTTATCCGAGGAATACGACAAATACTCTGTACTCGAAGAAGAACAAAAGTAATTCTTATAAATCCATTATTATTTCCTTTTCTTTTTTACCAATCTATAAACATTTACTCCTATTTGCTTCCTGTTTCTTTTATGGAAAGAAAAGGTTCCCTCAATAACCATGTTGTATGGCATCATATAATCAATTCCCCAACCGAATTTTCTAACAAAGGTTTTGACAAATTCGTGAACTTGCTGACTGGCAAGGTGTATTGAATAAATAACATCGGATAGGTTCATGGCTGCTTTAAGAAAAGGTCTATCAGCATATTTAGTCTGTACGCCAAAAGGAGGGTTCATAATGGTGGTAATTTGAGAACGATCATCGAGCTGCTTCAAATTTAAAGGAATATTTCCCATATCACAGCAAATTGGATGAATAAATCTCGGTAAGTTAATCTTATTTATATTTTCTAACAAAATGGCTAATGCCTCTTCATCAATATCTAAACTAAAAATAGCTCGGGGTAAAAGAAAGGCACTTGCTACGGATAGTCTGCCGGTTCCTGCTCCTAAGTCGAGGATTAACTTCTCTTTAATATCATTAAATTCAACACCCGCGAAAAAAATGATATCTGCCGCACAAACCGCATCTATAGTATATTGCTCAAGCTTAATTTTTGGATGTGTAAAAGATTTTAAATCTTGAAGTATACTTATAAGGTCGCTTTTTTTAAATTGTATCTTTTTCATAAGAGTTCAATGAGGGGGATGATCAATTTCAAAAAATTTATCTTACAAAATTTATTTATTATATTAATAAAAGGAAACTAGATTGAAAATTGTATTGAAAATTTTATGAAATCCGCAGAAAAGAAACCCGCTGACAATGATATCGTATTAACTGGTGATTATGTGGGGGTAATCGAAGAGTTCCTGCCAAATAGGGAATCCACATATACGAGAAACGGAAAGATTTACGCCGCCAAAACAGGGTTTATTAATTTTAATTTAAACCAGAGAAAAATAGATATTAAAACTCATCTTGAAAAGGACCGTAAAACAGCAAGGGTTGGCGACAAGGTTATTGGCACGATCTTGTTCTTACGGAAATATAGCGTTGGTCTTAATTTTTTCACTCTAAATGAAAAATTACACTGGAACGCTTACTTTTTCGGTAATATTCATGTATCACAGATTTCAAACAAATATATTGAAAGAATTGATGATGCTTTCCAAAAAACAGACATAATTCGGGCCAAGGTCATTGAGGAAAAGAGCAATGAATATGACTTGACCACAAAAGGGAAGGATCTCGGAGTTATCTATTCGGATTGTTCTGTATGCGGCACCGCAATGGATAGAGTCGGGCATGATAAGTTAAAGTGCCCAATGTGTGGTAATATTGAATCAAAGAAGCTCGCAAGGGACTACCGGAATATCACTTCCAATTTAAGATATTAAACATACTTATAATCATTTAAAATTCATTTTTCTCATTTTTAATTAATCAACTTATTTATGGTGTGAGTACATTTTGTCAAATGGAAAGAAAACAATACATTTTGAGAATAAAACAAGAAAACTTGAAAACCTAATCAGTTTTTTAGAGAATGTTCAAGAAAAAGTGAGCTATATAAATTTAAACTGTACGGTTGAGGGAAATGAGATTGAGATTAACTTGTCGGGCCCAGAAGACCTTCAGCTTCTTGCTATTGGGCGTTTAAAAGCACTTGCGGATGAACATTTGGAATAATCTCAAACCAAAAATACTAAACCAAAAAAGATTTATTCTATCGAATTTTTATTAAGTATATTAGTGGAAAGAAAAAAATGAGGTTTCTATATGTCAAAGAAAGATAAAGACGAAGATATTGAGGGAATTGATGACTTGGTGGACGAAGAAATCCAGAGTGTATATCCTAAATTTGTATCTGAAGAAGGAGAGGTCGATGAAGTGGAAGAGATAGAAACAGAACCAATCCCAGAACCGTTGGAAGGTGAAGAAGGGGTAGAGGAGGTGTTAGAAGAGGAATTTGAGGAGGATTTAGAGTTTGCACTGGAGGAAGAAATAGAAATACCCCAATACAAGTATGTTGATCTCGAAATAGCCCACGGAAGAGGGGCAAATAATTATGAAGTTATCGTCAAGGGGCAAAGCCACGGCTTTCTTAATCTTTTCATCAAACATCTATTAAATTCGGAGAGCGTTAAACTTGCTGCCTATAAAAAGAACAATATTGAACAACCCCGGCTTTTTATCAGAATAAATGAGGGTTATAAAATTAAAGAAGCGCTGCGAGAAGGTATCAATGCCATAAATTCAGAAATTAGCAAAGTAGAAAAGGAATTTATTAGTTTATTATAATTCTTTTTTATTCTCATTTTTTGGAACTAAGCTTAATATGCTCAATTATCGATTCTTTAAACAAAATCATAAATCGTAGTGAAGATCATGAGTTATGAATTCTTAATTAGAAATATTCCCTTTACCCAGAAAGGGATCGGCACCGATAAAGGTTTAGCAAAAATTGGTGATAGTATCGTAAATTTAGCCTATTCGGTCGCCAAATCAGTTTATCTAACTAAAAATGATTCCACAGACCAAGTAACAAGGACAGGACAAAAGGTAAGCAAGAATATCTTAGCAAAGGCGCTTAAAGATGCTGGAATGAAGGGTTTTGCCAAGAATCGGGCAGATTCTCATGACCTTGCCAATACAGTAGAAGCAATAGTTGGTTATCTGTGGTTAAAAGGAAACCTTTCCCTCGAGCAAATAATAGATCTCCTTCTAGAGGTATTATCGGGAAATATTACGCATCGAGTTAAGGAAATCGCTAATGCCGCCCTTGGTTTTACAAACCTGTTGCTTTCGGTTAAATCCGAATTGCCGCAAGAAGAAATGTGAGCTAAAAAAATGAAGGACCATCCAATCGTTCTTGGGATTGATGACGCTACTTTTGAATTGAAATCGGGTAATAATCA
>CAZDJH010000085.1:0-11440 GCA_964505645.1 uncultured archaeon
AACGCTTAGCGGACTCGTAGGAATCCCCGTCCTTTAGGGCGGGGAGACTTCAATCCTCGTTCATTATCTTTATTGTATAAGAATGAGTAAAAAGTACTATACCACGGGCGTGAACCCCGATATGAACCCCGAAACTGACCCCAACCCCATCACCTTCAAAGATATTAGGGGCATCGCGTTCACGAAAAGGGAGATGCCGGGGTTGTTTAAATTGCTCGAAGAGCGCAGGGATATTGCCCAAAGAAATTACTGGAACGTAATGGGCATGTCTCTTACTGGAGGTCCAAGTAATATTAAAGGTGATAAAATTGTTGATATTAACACATTTAAATTGTATAATGATTTGAAATCTATTGTCGGGAGTTGTGAACCGGATTTGAAAAAATATATTTTGCATTACCCTCCAATGCGAAATAATCCTATCTTTAAGGGAATCACCAGAAGTAGTAGGCTTACTTCTGATTCGCAAATGTCTAAGATAATTCATATAAATAGGAAAACTTTGGGAATTTGGAAGCGTAGTCCCAATACTGATACATCATCAATCAGAGGCTCAAGTATTGAAAATATTTATGGAAGGATCAATGAATATTTTTCTCCTGTTGATTTGAAAAAATATAGTCAGCAAAATTCTCGTTTTGATTATAAGAAGTTTAAGAGTGATTTTTACGATAAAATTATGAGTATTAAGTTGGGGAGGGGTCAATGGAATTTCAATGAATATATTAAAGAGCGGGGGACAACTCGTCCTGGTCGTGCAGTGATTATGTTAAGAATTATATTTGAATATTATGAGAACGACATTATTAATTATCTTAAGTATCCTAGTACTCAAGCTGCTTTAAATCCTTCACAGCTTAGATTTCCTGGAGATCCAATACATAGTGCTATTGAGTGGGATAGTGATTATAATTGTTGGAGGTTTAAAAGGACTACTGGGGGAAGAAGAGGTATTATATCTTATGAATCTCTTGAGGGTTTAACAAGAGCATCACTATCCGCATTGGAAGATTGGGGGTTAGATAATGTTAATTCTATGGATCCTCATAACCTCAATAACATTTTTAAATATATACATAGTCATTATGGCACAAAGCATAGGGGAAAATTACTGCTTCCAACCGTTTATGATAAGCTTTTATCTGTTTTCGGTAATATTCCCGCTCAAAAAGCTAATGAATTAGTAAAGAAACAATTAAATCAATATCTCACAAGGGGTACATTCTTTTTAAAGTCTACTAAGCAGAGAGGTGATTATATCGGGGTTTATCATAAATTAGTTATTAAATTTGAGAAAGATGCATTGAGGGGTATGATTATTTCTTTAAGTGAGGATGAAATAATTAAATATTTAGGAATTGACAAAGGTTTAAGTTCTAAGGAGTTAAATTCACTAAAAACCCTTTTCAAAGATTTCAAAGGAAGACATAAACGTGTAGAGCTATTAGTTGATACGCTTCATTATATGGTCTTTGGTTATGGAAAGGGGATTACGTATTTTGATTTAAAGGATTCAGCGTTGAAGGCAGGGTTTGCTAGTCTAAATCTCGACCAAGCGGGATGGATAAGAAAGATAGCTAAAATGCTTGATAGGGGTATAAAAAGGAAAGGGAGAGGAAGGGGTTTAACTATGGAGACCGCCGTTGATTTGGTTGTACCTTTGACATGCTCTAAAGGTCATGATATCTATAAGGTAGTCGCTGATTTGAGACAAGAACAAGGATGTTCAGAGTGTATTAATTATAAAAATGAAGCGATAACCGGCGTGATGATAGATATTCTTTTCGGCAAAACACCAATCCACAGTATTAAATTCAATAAAATAGGAGAAAATCTTGGAGAGAGTAATGAAATTTTGTATTTTCCAGGTGTAAAGTCAATGGAAATCGATTTTTATGTAAAGATTCACCTCGGAGAGTTTTTCCAATATCTTATTGACAATGGAATCATTAACAAAGTTCCAGAAGCAATTAAGACTCAGCTTGATAAAGAGATTGTTTTGGTGGTTGAATCCGATGGAGAATTTCATAGAGCAAATGGATATGGTTTATTATCCCAGATGGGTATGGAAGCTGGTAAAGCAGGGGAATCAATGTATGAGCGATATGATGCATATTCTCTTAATTTTAGGCATAAGCTTTACAAATTATATAGCATAGGGGAAGTTTATGATTATATTAAGGGTTTAGGCGATAGAAAATTGCTTCGAACATTTGATAGATGGGCATATCAAAGAAGAAGAGATCTATACCGCAATCAAGAGGTTGCAAAAGCTAAAGTTTCTAAGGGTTACCCACATGATGCATATATGATTCGTATTCCAACATGGAAGTTAGATAATGCTGAAAGGGTTGAGCATATCTTTAGAGAATTCGGGAAAAAATTGGGTTTAAGTGAAAAAGAATTCTTCAATATGTTAAATCTCAAGGATTGGAAAAATTATGGATGGAAAGGGTTTGCAGATATATAGCTAAGCTTCGTTAAAAAGTAGGGAGTTGGAAAAAGGTATTTATGGAATCAGTAATTATAAGCTAAAATTTAAATTTAGAAATTTTCATTATTATTAATATGGTAATAGAATTTTATTGTATTTTCGATAATATTAGCGATTACTTGGAAGCGCACTTATATAGTCTATTTAATGTAGAGAATACAATTTGTGAGCATTTCATCATTCAAGGCGCATTAAAATATAAAGATGAATTGTTGAGCCCCAAAAGAGGTTCTATATTTTTTTGCTTTTTATTATGGGTCGGTGAAAGTCTAAAAATTGAAACCACTCTTGAATCTATTAATTCATCTATAGAGGAGATTAAAGAATACCATCTCTTCAAAAATGAGGCTAAAAATAACTTTATTTGCCTTTCAGAGACATTAAATACCCAAATAAATGAGGAAGGGGTATTTTTTGATGATTTTATCGAATTGGTTAAATATTGCCATTCACATATGTTAATTGACATGAACAATTTAACTGAAAAGGTAAAGAAGGAAGTCGAAGATATTATTGTCCTCTAACATTCCAAGTAGCGTCTTTCTTTTCCAGCGATATCTTGCCCTTAAACACGATCTTTTCATTTTCGTTATCTTTAGACATGTTTTTTGACCAAACCCAAGACTTATAACGATAAACTCAAAAGTTTCAAATAAATATAAAAATATTTAACTACTAAATTCATTATTGAAATAAAGTAATCAATTAAAAATTTGTAGGATAATATGTCTAAAGATGATAAAACGGAGCCCGTTGTTTTTAAAGGGAAGACGGACCTTATATGTAAATGTATTGTAATTGGTGACCCTATGGTGGGTAAGACAAGTCTGCTGACAAAATATGTAACCAATCAATTTGAACAAAAATATCTCCCCACTATCGGCGTCAATATCGTGAAGGAACCCATTACTTTGAGCGAGGATGTGGTCGTAAATGTTATGTTCTTTGATATTGCAGGCCAACCGCAGTTTTACATGCTTCATTCTCCGTACTTCCAAGGCGCCGACGCAATGATTCTGATTTTCGATGTGACGCGAAGTAGCACCTTTTCCAATATTAAGAACTGGTATAATACCGCGGTGAAGTTTGGCCTCTCATCGGTACCCCGGATCCTGGTGGCGAACAAAATTGACCTGAAAGACGAGCGAAAAATCATCCTCCCCATGATCAAGCACCGCGCCGATGAACTCAACTGCCCGTACCTCGAGACATCCGCCTTAGAAGCCACAAATGTGGATAAACTTTTCCAAACCGTTGCAGAAATGATTTACACCTCAATGCAAGGGGAACAATAACTCTCGCACCTTTTTCTTATTCTCTTTTGACTTTAATGGGGATTAATTTCTCTTTTTTGACTATTTTTCGTTTTTTTAGTTTTCGGTTTTTGGTTTAATATTTGGTGAGTTAATGTAATCGATCATACTTCTTTCCAATAGAGTTATGCTCCCTCATTATTCTTTTTATATATTGAGATATTGAGAAGTGATTTAATGAAAGAGATATATATCAAGGCAGTTTTGGGACATCGCAGGTCAAACTCAAGGGGTTGAGAATCCCCGTCCCGATTATCTCCCCCATCTCAAATTTCTTAAACCCGATGAGGGTTTTACCAAAAAGCCTAAGATACACCCGCTCTTGTTGCATTAGATTCTTTCGCAGTCAGTTAAATTTTCTTTTTCCACTCGTCTGTGTTTTGCACGAGTTGTTCTCTGATGTCGGAGGTGATTTTTTGTTCCCGTTTCAATTCTTTAATAATTTGGGAAAGGTCATATAAAATCCTGCTACCCCCGGTAAACTCAAATATTTTTTCCTTTAAGGACGAGAGGGTTTCGATCAGAGCCGAAAAATCTTCTTGGGATCGAATGGTATTTTTTAAGGTACTTAGATCGCTCAAAATGAGGTTCTTTTTATTTACTTTTGAGATGTTCTCTGTAGTGGGCGTGGTTTGCTGGCTAACGCCTTTTTTGTTTTTATAAATTAAGGATTTTAACATCTGCATATCTTTCCGCAAATCCTTTTGATTTTCAATCACGTTATTGAGCTTGGGAGTGAGTGCTTTTATGTCAAGAGTTGCCTTACTCAAATCATTGACTTTATCGGTTAATTTCTTGATTTGAAAGCTAAGTTTACCTAATTTCGTGATAAAATCCATCCCAAACTTCTCCATGACCTCGGTCAACTGTTTTACTTTTTTACCCGTTAAGTCTGGAAGGTCTTTTTCAGCCAAATTGAAACACCTTGGTGGATTTTCAAGATTTAATTATTATCAATTAAAGGTAGATATTGTAAATAAAATACTAATTACATAATTAATAAAGTATAATGAAATATAAAAATATAAATTCAAATTATTGCATTAATTGAATAATAATAATATAGTATTATTAATTTTTATTTTATAACTGAAAAAATTATCCCTAAAAAACCCCCTCGATAAGAAAGGAATCAATCTTAGGACAGGTGAATAAAAACATTATTCAATTCGTCAATATACTCACGAGTTCCGGTGGCAAGTCCTTATTATTTAGAAATTACGGCGATTCCGAAGTGGACCAAGACTTGTTGGCAGGCTTTCTCAGCGCATTTTCAGGCTTCATCAAGGAGATCAGCGATTCGGACATTAAAAGCACTTTAACGGAAGAATACAAGTATTATTATACAATCGTTGATGACTTACTTATTGTAATTTGTACTGACCTTGAAGATGAGGATAAAGAAATCAATTCGAAATTAAACAATATACGGGCAAAATTTATAGAAGAATACGGGAACTATCTCAAGGAAGGCGGATGGGACGGGAATCGGGCGAAGTTTAAAAGCTTTGAAAGGGAGCTGGATAATATCATCCTCGGTGCAATTAAATGCTCGATAATTGGATTGGGGGGCGTGGGAAAGACGACGCTCTTGCATTTAATCTGCGGAAAAGAGATCGATTTGGAATATGTGCCCACGGTGACCGCCGATATCACGTCCTATGATGGTGACGGCTTGGAAACGAACCGAAACGTGATCCTATGGGACTTTGCCGGCCAGAAACAATACCAGAGCTTATGGAACAACTTGCTGGAAGGTACGGATATCGCGCTCCTCGTGACAGATTCCACCTACGAAAATCTCAATGCGACTAAGGATATCATCGATGAAATCTTAGATAAATATTATAAAGATACTTTTATTATCGGAATTGCAAATAAGCAAGACCTTTCAAACCGGTTAACTCCGGAATTTTGTGAAAAATTACTTTCAAGTGGTAAGAGAAAGATACCAACCCACGGCATGATTGCAATTAATAAGAATTATCGGGAAAAGATTTTTGCAATTTTAAACGATGCTATTGATGAAATCGAGCAAAAAAAGTTTGATGATGAGAACCTCTAACTTATGAGCATTATTCCTTTTTTTAAGTGAACTACTCTAATAAACTAGCAAGATTAGTGGAGACCTTGTTCTTACCATTAAATGCGCAAAAAATAAAAAAAATTTAAACTTACCCCTACCTATTATTTAATATTATAGAGTAATTGGTGAAAATTATGAAAACGATAGAATTTCATGGAGAGAAGATATCACTAAAAAAAATTGACGAGCATACTAACCTTTTAGAATTACCCGCGCTTACCGAGGAAGAGCGAAATATTCTCGACCCCTTGGTAGCCCCCACCTCGGGCTTGCGAATTGATCTCTGTGAGGCAGAAGAGGGTGACGACAGCCTCAAGCTCACCTTAGATCAGCAAAAATTATATTTATTTCTGCGATTTTACAAGGCATTGAGTATTAAGTTTAAGGAAATCCATAAGGAGGAAAACCCGAACGTTTTAATTGTCACGGATGATAGACCGACTGCGGATATGGTTTTAGAATATTGTTCACAAATCTTTGCCTATGAGGGATATACAGTAATCCATCAAGAGGATGAGGAGGGAAGATCCCTGGTATCCGCTCCATATGGCGCGGCTGCGGTTGCGTTATATGACGATGTTGACCTCGTGTTGGTATTGACCGCCAGCCATAATGAACTAACGTGGAATGGCATTAAATTTTATATTGATTATCCCATGCCTATGTCAGGAAATATGTTTAAGGAAATCTCCTCTATTGCGTTAGAGTTGGAGGAAATAAGGTTTAAAACCGATTTTAGTCCTCAGAAGCGTAATATAATTCAGAAAAACAACGATTATATCGTAAAGATTTTGTCTGAAATTATCGAGCTTAAGAGTTTGAAGGGAAAAGATCTCATCATCTGGCCCTATTTGGGAAGGGCCCGCGGTCTCGTGGAGCTTTTTGAAGACTTAGGGGCGGAGGTGCATTTGATTGAGGAAGCTATGAACCCGCCTAACCCGATCAAGACTTTACCAGAAGATAAGTTGAAACGGGAGATGAATAAGACAAATTCGGATATTGCTCTTTTACTCGATGCGGATAGGGACCGTATTGCGCTGTATATAAAGCAGAATGGTAAATATATGTATTATATCCCTAATGAAATCTATTCTGCGATGCACAATATTTTAGCTGAGGAGTATAATAAGCATATCCTGAACGTTCGAACCATTCCATCCGACTTGCGGGGTGATGATACGAGTTTTATGAATATCCTCACCGGTGTCGGCTATAAACATTTGGGAATTATACTGTACTTTCTGTTTGATGTTGATGTAGAGCAATCTAAGGTCGATTCCGCAATCTTATATCTTGAAGACGAGGAGGGAAAGCTGGTTCAAGTGAAAAAGCCGATTCCCTTAAAGGAGAAAGTGAAGGCAAGGATCACCCGAAAGGGGTTAGAGGATTCGAAATTTATTATCGTGATGTGGGAGGAAAGTGGAGGACATACCTTGAATGTTTTTACTTTATCAGAATCACAAGGCAATGAAGACTATTCCTTTCAAACTGATTTTACGCTCATTGCAGATAAATACCCTGTGCCCGCCTTAGTGATCATTACCGAGTTATTGTGCCGCGGACATGTGATCTCGGAGTCCATAGATTGGTCGATTAAAGGAATCAATCAGACGGTAAAAGCCACCGACCAAGAAAAATTACAGATTATGGAGAATTTTGAAGCCGAAGATGGGAAAGCAATTACGATCGGCACCAAGGATTATGCTGTAACAGCTCTCTACGATAACCAAGATGAAATCAAGATTTATCAGCTAAAAAGTTCGGATTCCACGCTTTATTTCCGCCCGTCGGGCACGAGTCCTTCGGTAAGGTTCTATATTTTCGGGGATAAAGATACATATTTGGAAGAAATCGAACGGGTTAAACGATATGTAAAAAAAAATTATGTATGATCCATCTTATTAAATAACCTACTTTTTCTTTTGTCCGTGTTATCATAAATCCTATTGTAATTAATCATAGAATTTATTATCGATTAAACCTTTTAGTTCCTAATTTTAAATCAAAAAATAAGTTAATTTATGAGAAAAATAATAATAAACATAACAAAAAAGCATTTTGTACTTATTCTGCTTTTCTCGCTTTCTTTTGGGTTTTTTGGGATGGTTTCTCCTACCAGGGGAGCTATATCTACAAAAGATTTGCAGACCTCAGCGACTGACTCTGATATAATTTCCATTTTGGTATACACAGAGTATGCAGATGCAACTGGAGAATTTGTGAATACTATTTCTGCTATTGATACCTATTATGGCAGGAATTATAATTATGATACCTTAAATAATTATAGTGCTCTTGCTTCTGAAATTTCTAATTACGATGTGTTCTTGATTCTGGAGCAGGAAAATGGATCTCCCACCCAGATGAAAACTGTGGGGGAGGCATGGGCTAGCATACTGTCTACTTATCTTGATAATGGAGGGTTGGTTATTTGCTTGGATTGGGCATTTGGTTTTTCTTATGGTTCTACACGAAACATTCTTAATTCATCAAATATTATGGAATTTGATGAAACAGTATCATCGATTACCGGAGAAACGATTAAACTTGCTTCCAGCTCAAGTGATTTGACCATTGGAGTCAGCAGCTCCTGGGCAGCTCCTGACGGAGCCCTTAATGTTTCCACAACAGATGGGAACGTAATTGTTGAAGATGAATATTCAAATCCCGTTGTTGTTCATAAATCTTGGGGTCAAGGTGATGTAGTTTATTGCGGCTTTGATTTTTTTGAGATCGAAGAAAATTGCGGTAAAATCTTAGCAAATGCACTTCGATTAGCCCGATCCTATACACCATATGTTCTTTTTGATGAATCACATTTGAATACCTATTCAATCGATGCACAACTCCAAGATTTTGCAAATGATTTGTTAGATGAGGGTTTTGGTGTTTTAAGTATGGATACTTTTCGGGAGGATTTAATTGATGTATCAGATGTTCTCGTCTTGACTGTGTGTGGAACGGTTTACAACTCGACTGAGATAAGTATAATTGATAAATATGTAAAAGAGGGAAATGGAGTTTTTATTGTTTCTGAATTCGGTTCCTTTGGTTCTGAACTTGACGGGGTAATTGAAAACTTTGGATTTATAAGGGAAAAAGTGTATGAAATTAAAGATTCTGACGATAATGCGGGTTCGGTAAATTGCCCTATATTTGATGAGGAAAATATAGGCGGTTTCCTAAGTAAAGATTTGACCATCGAACTACGCCGCACAACTGCATTTCTCACGATTCCCGATGGGGCGGAAGTCTTAATCGCTACGGATGACGATGTTAATTCTACATGGGTTACTAGTGGTACATCTGCTAGAAATCTTCCGGTCGCTGCGGCTTTTGAAACATCCCAAGGTGGCCGTGTAGCAGCTATAGGAGATACAGCATTATGCATAAATACGTTTTATACAAGCTCTCACGAAGAATTTTTAATTGATACAATCATTTGGCTCTCGGGAGCATCTTCCAAATCTATCGGAGGGATTGTGGGGGAGGTTCCAAGTTTTCCCCTGGGAATCACACTACTCACCGTAATGGTCTCTTGTGCCGCAGTAATGCTTTTCATCTATAAAAAGCGAGTTCGATAATTCTAATAATTTTTTCCCCCTTTTTTTTAATTTTTAATTTTAGATGTTATTTGCTTTTATCTATCTAAATAAAGCAACAATACCAAAAGAATTATAGTTCGAGATATAATGATCGATATTTATAAAAATTTTAATTAGACTTAGAATTATTTATCGTATTCATTTTAAGTCTTTTCATAGATAATTAAAAAAAGAGAAAAAAAGGAATAAAAAATGCAAGAAAAGATCATAAGCGATGAGATATTAGAGTACATGACGCTTGAAAACGTGTTCAAGATTCTAAATGATAACCTCTTTCCGCTTTTAAATGAGAAGGAGAAGGATTTTTGTCGCGAGCTTCAAGAGTTTTGCATAGATTTACGTCCCAAGATAGATAAAGAAAAAGATGTTTATGTACTTTTTCCTGAATTGGGAAAGCGCGGATACATGCAGCGTATTAATTTATGGCGTGATTTCGAGCCTCATGGAATGAAGGCTGAGGTTTTGCTAGCAACGCATTTGAGTTGCCTTGATAGTCAATTGGAATTAGCAAGGTTAGCAAGTGGTATTTTATGCGGAAATCCCACATTCCAGCACGGTGAAACGGAAGAAATTCTAAAAGTGCAAGATGATTTGATGTCAGGTGAAAAAATCGGCTGCATAGGGATAACAGAAAAGGAAAGAGGATCGGATGCGGTAAATATGACATCTACATGTGAGAAGTCAGAAGATGGATCTCATGTGATTTATAATATCGAAAAGATATATACCACGAACGGTCCAAAGGCAGATTATTTTGCTGCATATGCGGTCTATAATACGGCGAACCCCCGAGGGACCATGGTTCAAGCAATGATATCACGTGATTTTAAAGGAGAAATAATTACTAACCGATTAAAGATTCCGTACGTTCCTCGAGTACATATTGCACATACAATTATGAACGATGTTGAGATCCCCATAGAATATGTTCTCGGTGATAATGGGAAAGGATACAGAAACTTGTTTGATGGGCTCGTCCCCGAAAGATTGGGAATAATGGGTTCGGGACTCGGAATTTGCTGGGCTGCGATTGCATATGCTATTTTATATACAAATCTCCGGAAACAATTTGGCCAACCGATAATTAGGTTTGAAGGCGTGGGATTCTCATTGGCAGATTTGCTGTCTAAAACAAACGCAGCAACAGCATTAGCCTTTCAAGCAGCTAACAATTATGATGAAAACATTCTTTTCGCCGAAAATCCTAGCAAAGATGCAGAAAAGTGGATTGCTGGTATAAGTTCTCAAGGGAAGTATTTTATTTCCAAGCTTAGTGCGGAATTATGTTACACGGTACAGCAACAAATGGGCGGTATTTCGGTCACGGATAATACAGATGTCCAAGAGCTCTCATCTACTTCATATATAGAGGAAGTTATCGGGGGAGCAAGGAATATCCAGCTGTTAATCATTCAAAATGCACTCAAACGTTATTTAAAAATGTTATAAAACTAATCAAATAGGAGAGAAAAAAAATGTCTGAAGAGAGTGAAAAGGAAGGAATTGGATTACCCGAAGTTCGATACATTGCCTCCCTTGGAAAGTGCCCCAATTGTGGAAGTGAATCCGTTCAATTCAAAATTCCTTTAGAATGCTATTTAGAAACGAAGGATAGGAAATTAGCTAAAGTAGTCCTTGATTTTACCAATCCTCGATATTGGTTAAAGACCACGACAACCCGGTGTGCTGACTGTGGCTATGAATTCCATCTACGTGACCACGACGAAGATTTCTATCAAGGGCTCCAAGAAACAAGGGAAAAAGAAGGAGCGATGCCAAATAAATGGTACTACGAGTTTGATGACTATAAAGTAGAGGAATAATTTATTTTTATTTATATTTTTATTTTTTTTCTATTTTCTATGTTTAGCTTATTTTAACTGACTTCGAAAGAAGTCCCCTACATTTATGTAGGGGATGAATTTCGCAAAGCATCCACATT
>CAZDJH010000086.1:0-11378 GCA_964505645.1 uncultured archaeon
ATAAACGAAGTTAAATAAGATCTCTTATTAGTTCCTACATTATTAATCTATATGAGGCTCTATTTAAATGTAATCCCGAGATATCTACTTTTTAAAAAGTAGAATTTTTACACTCCCCTTCAAGACACGTTATTATGAAATAGACTTTTTGTTTAAATCTAAATACATCTCCGTCTATAGCTGTTTGAAGAATAGGGAATAGTGATAGGGAAAAAAAGGTGCAATTTGGAAGATTTGGAAATCGTCTTCACAGATTAGAAATTACTCTTAATTTAAACATTACGGGTTTTAAAAGTCAATGAAGAAATTCAGATTCTTGGCGGTTTTAGTAGATATATTAATATCATCCGTCTTTCTGGGTTCATTTATAGGCATTATTCTGCCTCGTGGCTCGTGGAGGGGCGTTAGACCTAGATATTCTGATGTTAGATTGCGAGTGGGCGCCATAGGGGCGAAAAAATGGAACAGAATGTGAGGCAGCGGCAACGGAGATGGTGTCAATGGCATTATCATGGACGGCTCCAGAAATGTCTATCTCACGGGATATACAGAGAGTTTCGTTCCGACTTGATTTCGAGTACGGGATCGTCTAATCCGTAAAAGACCAACCCAAAGTAGCTCCTTCTCAGACAAATGCCCCATACCATTTTCGGTCGCTTTAAGCCTAAAGGTAGGGTCTATAGAAACATTAGGTTTAAGTTTTTTAAATTTATTATTTATTTCAGATATAAATAAAATTTAATTAAGAGTATTCTTATTTAATTATTATATTATACATATAATAAAAGAAATTTCAAAATCACACTTGATATAAATGTCAACCCCCCCTCCAGGAACCCCGATTATTTTGGATATCGGTTCCGCTTATGTGAAGACGGGTTTCGCGGGCGAATCAAATCCGCGCTATATTTTCCCGACTGTTATCGGTACACAGAAATATAAGCATAGTATGATTGATACGCAAGCTAGAGATGTCTATGTAGGTGATGGTGCAATGAAAATGCGAGGAGTGCTAAACTTGGTCTACCCAGTTCAACGTAGCGTTATTACTGATTGGGATAACTATTACGAAATTCTCAACCATATATTTTATAACCTTCTTAGGATTGAAAACCCAGCAGAACACCCCGTGATTTACATAGAATCTGTTTCAGAACAACAAGACGTAAGAGAATTTATTGCGCGTGTATTATTTGAGACGCATCAGTTTGAGAAAATTATTTTAATGCCCAGTCCAATATTATCTTGTTTTTCTGTGGGATTAACGACGGGCTTGGTACTTGAATGCGGAGATGGGCTGACATGGATCGTTCCCATTATTAATGGGCAGATTATCTATAGGGCGATTCAACGGTTAAACTTATCGGGGGTAGATATTAACCATAATTTAAAGGCTTTATTAATGCGTATGGGAATAAGCGTTTCTTCATCTGCTTCGGACGAAATCATGCGTGATATTAAAGAAAAATACTGCTATTTTGTATTAGATCCCGACAACCCCCGAAATATAAAGGAAAACATCCAACACCCCTTACCAGACGGGACTATGCTCGATATTCCCGCTGAAATACTTTATGAAGCGCCTGAAGTGCTCTATCAGCCCTCTATGATCGGTTCAAATGTGCCCGGTTTGCCCCAAGCAATAATTAATTGCCTTAATATGATTGACAAGTCTTATTGGGGAGATCTCCTAACTCATATTATACTCTCTGGTGGGACATGCATTCACACTGGATTCAAAGAACGATTACAATCCGAATTAAATCGGAGGTTGGCCCAGTTCGATTTCCAAATTCCACGTCCCCATATGAAGGATATAGAAATAGAAGTCAAAACCTTACAACCCGTTAAGTCATCAAATAAAAAAGCAGAAGATACCTGTCCTAAGTGCGGTGCCATTTTGGACCTGTCAGATGGCAAGAAGAAATGCCCGAAGTGCGGCGCTAATTTACAGGTAACGCAAATTAATATTGGGTTGGGTGATTCTGAAGGGATTTTATGCCCGCTGTGCAATAAAAAAATCGAGGATGTCACATCGCTCTTTTGCCCGTATTGTGGTTATAAATTAAGGGAGAAAGATTCCGAGAAAGGGTCTGAAGATGTGAAAGAAATACCTTCTGGTGAACCCAGTGAATACTTTGAAGAGTCCCAGAATTTTCTGAACTTTTTTGTGCCCGAGCAATTACAATTAGCAATATTCAACGGTGCCGCGATATTAGGGAGTTTACCCTCATTTACACAGTTATTTATTACCCAAGAGCAATTTGAAGCCAATAGGGAGATATTATCACGAGATATTAGTGAAATTTTTACCCTTAACTTTTAATTGAGTTCTTAAACGTTTTCTGTTTTCTGTTTTTATTTAACTGACTGCGAAAGAAGTCAATCTCATTAAATCAATCATAAAGGAGTTGAAATGAGATTCTTTTAATTTTACTACTTCTCATTCAGTTGCATTTTGTAGGCAATCACGGTATTTCTCATAAGCATTGCTACTGTTAAAGGACCCACTCCTCCTGGAACTGGGGTAATTCTGCTACATTTTTCAAATACATCATCGAAATCCACATCACCTGTTAATTTGTCGCCTACCCTATTTATCCCAACATCGATCACAATGGCGCCCTCCTTTATCATATGCTTTTTTATGAAATTTGGTTTTCCCACACCAACTACTAATATATCTGCTTGGGAAGTATAAGGAATAATCTCTTTTGTATGAATATGACACACCGAAACCGTGGCATTTCTATTAAGAGTCATTAACATTAAAGGTTTACCAAGGAGATTGGAGTGATTAACGATAGTGACATCTTTACCTTGTAGATCAACATCATATGATCCAAGTAATTTAATAATTCCTTTTGGGGTACAAGGTGCCAGTATTTCTTGTATGTAGAATAGCTGACCTCGATTAGTATAGGTGAAACCATCCACGTCCTTTTCGCATTCAATTTGCTGCAATAGTGTATTTGTATGGGATTTTAATTTTTGGGGCAGAGGCAATTGCAGCAAGATCCCATGAATATTAGGGTTTGAATTTAGTTTACTTATCTTTTTTTCTATAGATTTTGCCTTTACATCTGCATTAAATCGAATCATTTCCGAGTTAATACCGACTTCTTGACATGTTCTATGCTTAATTTTCACATAAACCTCCGATGCGGGATCGTCTCCAACCAAGATTGTTGCTAAACAGGGTATAATTCCTGTTTTGGATTTCAATTCTTCAATTTCAATTCTCAAACTCGCATTTAACTCGTTTGCTAACGCCTTTCCATCCAAAATTTTAGCTTTCCGATTGCTATCGTCACTCATCTTTATTAACTTAAAATAATTAATTATCGCATAAAAAGGAAAAATATAATTCTATAAAATTTTACTTTTACCAAAAATGTTTTATTCCGTTAACATTTATACCATAACAAATATAAATATGGGAAGTAATAAAATAAATATAAATAATTAATTCCTTTTATTATTCTAAAGGAGTATTATCCTATTCATTGTGGTGATTAAATGGCGATATTAGAGGTTGGTGGGGCATTGGGTTCTAGACCTATATTAGAGTTAAGATTTTACGAAAAAGATTCAAAAAGTGCACTAGATCCTGATTTGCGGGCGGGTTTTTTGACCGCTTTAGAGAACTTTACGTCTGAACTGTTCGGTGATAATATAAATGTGGTTTCACTGTCAGAATTCAAGATGGTCTGCTTTACGGAAGTAGTATCCCTACCATTACCCGAAGAAAAAGATAACGAGCAACCTTTAATTTTTTATGCTATTATCGAGAAGGAGACAGAGACAGAGGTCGTGAAAAATCAGCTCCAGAAACTTTCAAGGCATTTCATCAATCGTTTCCCTCTAAATGATATATTCTCTAAGAAGAAAAAGTACTTTAATAAAAAATTTCAATCCCGAGTGGATGAAGTCTTAGGTGATCTAAAGTTAAAGACAGAAGATCGGTTCCGTGCAATTTTTTAATTCTCTTTTTTGTAGATCTATAAAGTATATGTTTATTTTGTAAAGTCTATTTATTAATGAAATTTTAGTTATATTGAAGGCATTCAGACATACTTTATTGCAAAGTAATTAATAAAACCGTTGGTATTAATGAAATTTAGATGTGTCAATTGTCTTAATGGGGCAGATTCGATATTTATTCTATAGTAATTATGTTTTTAGATAATAGAGCACTATTATTTCATGAGTGATTTAAATGTCTTCCAACATAGGGCCCGAGGCATCTGCGGCTTATGAACAATATTTAGAGGCAGATACTCTCGAGGAAAAGATATCTAATCTTGAGAAATTTATCTCTCTCGTCCCTAAACATAAGGCAACTGAGAATATCGTCGCTTTAAATAAATCGAAGCTTGCAAAACTTAAACGCGACTTAGAGAAAAAAAAAGAGGCGGGAAAAAAGGTTGTCAGCCCATTTTCGGTCAAAAAGGAAGGCATTCAAACTATATTAGTAAGTGATTATTATACTCCTGGCGTGGGAAAGACCTCTTTATTAAATTATTTAACGGGTGCCGCAAAGGAAAAGATTGGGAGTTTTACATCACTCCCGGAATTAGGAATTTATAAATATGAAGGTATTAAATTTCAAATTGTTGATATGCCCGCGATCATGCGGGGTGCCTCCAAAGGTAAGGCAAATGGAAAGGAAATTCTCGCTCAAATACGTGCTTGCGATCTTATCTGTTTATGCGTGGATCTTTCCAGAAATGTTGACCGCCAGATTGACCTGCTCACCACTGAATTGAGAAGGGCAGATATTAAATTAAACAAGAGTCCTCCTCCAATTGAAATCGAAAAAACCGGTTCAAACAATATTCAAGTTTTTTTCTTAACGAAGGATTCTAAGGAGCAAATAGAACTCACAGATAAAATAAAAAGGATCGTGAAGAACGCTGGAGTCCAAAATTGCATTGTAAAAATAAGAGGATCTATCACCATTGATGATTTGTTTGAAACATTAAATCCTTCGGTGGTGTATAAAAAAACTATCATTATCGGAATGAAGGGCGACCTACCGGGCACTAAAGAAAGGTTCGAAAAGTTGAAAGAGCATTATTCCGCTGATTTCCCGATTATTATTGGGAGCAGCGTCAACAAAGAAATTTTCCCCAAGGATTTCGGCGATAAAATCCTCCACTTCCTTGGGAAAATAAGGGTATATACGATGAATTCGGGAGTTGTTTCACATAAGCCATTAATTGTGGATAAAAAAGCGACTGTAGAGGACGTCGCCATTAAAATCCATAGGAGTTTCGTAGACGACTTTGATTTTGCCACTATAATACGGGAGGATGCACGCCAAAAAAGAAAACGAGTGGGATTGGATTATAAAATAGAAGATGGCGATATTATCGAGCTTCACACCGTTTAAAACGATACATAATTCCTAATTCTTTTCTTTGAAGTGTGTCTTTCTTCAGGCCAAAAAACTTAACCAAATTTATAAACAATAAGACTAGCTGCTTAAAATAGAAAAAAACTTATTAAGGTATCACGGACTTAGTCAGAAGAATGTTTTTTTTATTTTAAAAAATACAAATAAATAAATATTGTGTTGATTTTGAAAAATACATATAATTCTTATTGTGAAATTATACTATGGAAAATGAAGCAAAAATATTAATCTCTGGGCTGGATTATGCTGGAAAGACGAGCATTATGCTCGCACTTAATGAACAGAAGGGTTATATTGATAAAGTAATGAATCTCAAGCCCACAATTAAGATCAAACAGATAAAAATTGATTTCCTTGGCAGAAAGATAGTCTTCTGGGATCTTGGGGGTCAAGAGAAATATCGCAGGCAATATTATGAGAAAAGGGAATTTTACTACCCGGAAACTGATGTATTATTTCATATCGTCGATATCCAAGACGAAACACGGTTTAATACATCTTTAGAATATCTTGACACTATTCTTAACTTCTTCAAAAAAAATAAAGAGTTCATCCCTGTCATTGTTTCCTTTCATAAATCGGACCCAGATATCATTGATGATCCAGAGATTCAAGAACGTGTGGACAGATTGACCCAAGAAATCCAAGGAAAGTACTCCGAATTTGAACTCTTATTCCAGCAGACCTCTATTTTCGATATTGTGTCGATAATTAAGATGATTTCCTATGGATTAGCTGTATTAAATGAAGACTTCTTCCAGCTCTATGAGCTCCTCGAGGAGTATTCCTGTAAGTTGGATAGTTTTGGTATTTTTTTATTAAACCACGAGGGAATGATCATTTGCAAGTTCTTTAAGGATCCTATTGACGAAAATGTATATGCAAAGCTCTCAGATTCAGTAAAAGAGCACATCTTTGAGCTTAGAGATAATAGGGAAAAAAACCTCACGACTGAAAGGAAGTTGTTTGAACTCGGAGATGGATTCCGTTCCTACCTTCACCCGATTAATTACCGAAACGAAGATTACTTTATGTCCATTCTATTAAATGCTAAACCAACCGAATAATTCGGAATCAATCATTCTTCTTGTAATCTCTTTTATTATTTCAGAGACTTCAGTTCTACTTATTTTCATGGAAATAAAGATTCCAAAATGAATTAATATAAATACAAGAATTCAATTCAACAATTAAATAATTCTATTTATTCATCCCCTTATTTTTTTTACTATATTGGGAATATGTACCAATTCCTTCTTGTAAGAATCATCCAAGTCGGGGATTCCTTGGCTGATGTTCCGTAAGCTCTCAAAGGAATAAATCAGATTTTCAAGGTAATCGATGAGGTCGCCCTTAAACACGACGACGCTATAGTAATCCTTGAGATAGTCATGGATGCTCTCAACGGAGAGTCCTTGCTCGACCCTCAAGTTTAGAATGATCTCCTCCAAATTGGTTCTCCCACACTCGCAATAGGGGTTCTCTTCGCAGGAGCAATTAAATATATCCTTAATCCATTTTAACACCAGATCAATGAATCCCCTTGAATAGCGCTTTTTTTTCTTTACATACTCCGCGTCCATGAGCGAAAGTACACTGGAACTAAAGAAATTATTGGAAAAATATTTCATATTTACATTTTTAGAAAGTTCCGCCACCACATCCCGAGAGAGGTACACATTCTTTAAGGGCTTAAGATTCAGAACGATTTCCCTTAATCTCTGCTCCTTGTTCTTAATAGAATCAATTATCTCAAGGCATTTTTCAATGGTAAGAAAGGACCTAGCAATAGCGCGCCCTAAATCCGTAACCTTCAAAAGATTATTATTTTTGTCCTTAACCAATCCCTTTTCGAGGAGTTGTGTCAAGAACGATTTGAATTCATAATAATTGTTGATGAGATTCTGATAAAAATGATATATCTCCCCTCGCATACACCCCTCATCATACATTGAGATAAAGGCGAGTAGTTCCGTGAGTGATTTATCAGCATCGGGAACTAATTCGAAGTCTTTGATGGTTCCGTTTAAAAGTTTGATTGCGATTTCCTCTTCTGTTTTTTCTGTTATTGGAGAATAGACTTTTTCTGGCTGAACCAATAAATAAGCCCTTCCCTTCTCATGTTTTCCTAATCTACCCGCCCTTCCGAGCATCTGCTCAAAATCCGCCACGGTTAGCCATTGAATCCCCATTGCCAGAGATTCAAAGATCACCTGGCTTGCCGGAAGGTCCACTCCTGCGGCTAATGCAGCTGTTGCAACTACCCCCGCTATCTTTTGGGACTGAAATTCGCCTTCAATCTGCTTTCTTTCGTAATTTGTCAGCCCCGAATGGTATGCCTTGACCATAATTCCGTTTTTTCTCAGTTTAATTGTGATTGATTCGCACTTTTTCCGGGCATTTGTAAACACAATCGATTGCCCTCGGTATCCAAATTTGGACTTTTCCAAAAATGCAGCCCTTACAAGCGCTTTTATATGGTCTATTTTTACCCTTTCGTTCTGACATAATAAGAGGTGGCGTTCTACCGGAACGGGTCTATTTGAATATCGGACTAGCGTACTGTTAAGTTTTTGCGCCAAAACTTTTGGTTCACCTACGGTTGCGCTTAGATATAGATATTGACTATCCGGATAGATGCGCTTTAAGCGTGCAATAAGACCGTCTAGTATAAACCCTCTTTCTTGTTCGATCAAGGTCTGAATCTCGTCGATGATAATCGTGGAGATGGGCCCTAAATGCCTTTTATTTCCGCTTCTAAGGATATAATCGATGGCTTCATAGGTTCCGATTATGATGTTTGTGTCTTTGAGGTCCTCCAAGGAGGTTTGTTTTCCCTTTTCCAAGAGAGATTCTCCGACCTTTTTAACTACCTTCAACTCTAATGGGGCATACTTTTTTTGGAACTCGAGATCTCTAATGTTGGCGAGTGCCACTATTGGGACAAGATATAGCATTTTTTGGCTCTCATCTTCTAGAATCTTTGAGACTCCAGCCAGTTCTCCTACCAACGTTTTACCGCCCGAAGTGGGAGCCATTATTAACTGGTTTTGGTGCTTTGAAATCAACCCATTTTCGATAGACATCGCTTGGATTGGCAATAAGGTGGTGATGTCTAAGTTTTTCAGAAGTTTCTTAAAAGAATCGGGGATGTGTAAATCTTTAATTTGGTTATTAAGATATTTTTCGCTAACTGAGGTGGGTCTTTCCACATCATACAAAGTTATATCTTTATTATGAATAGGATTAAAGTTTGGCTTGAAGGACTCCAAAACCCTCTTTAAGTCTTTAAATTTTAAAATCATATGGCGGAAAAAGTTTTTGAGCCTCCCCTCCACCTTTAGAGATGTGATGAGATGCCACGCCTTGGCTCTCTGCAATACGATTTTTTCGGCGCAATCGGGGCAAATAATTTTACCTTTAAAGGATTTAATCTGATGGCCCGAATCTAATATTCGTAATTTATTCTCTTTTAAACATAAATCACATAACGTTATCGAAATAATTTTTTTTTTATTAAATTGGAAGCTTTTGAGCATCTCTAAAAACGGTTTTCTGTTTTTGAAGGAGGAAAAACTGGAAAATGCGATATATTTATTTTTTTCAGATAATAGGAACTCCTTGAATATCTTGGGGTCGATGGGCCTTAGATTTCCATCTTTCAATATCTTATCGAACTTTAGGGGGCGCACCTTATCCTTAAAATCCAACCCAATAATAAGCTTTCCCTTGAAAAAAGGTTTGCTCACGTAGGAAAATGATTGTTTTCCCTTTTTGCTCAAGGATTTTAAGTAAAAAAAGCTTATATTATATCTGTGCGCGTTTTTTTCTTCGATGTCTTTGGAAACAACGATAAAAAAATCTTTTTTTAGCGATTTCATTCTCAATTAAAGTAGTAATTCATACCACTATTGGCTTATGGTATATAATGAGAAATAAGTTAAAGATTTTATTGCTATTCATATAAAATGGAGGGTTAAAAATGCTATGGGGCACACTTTTAAGAAATAAAGGTAAATATTAGGCGCTTTTTAGAAGCCAAATATTTCTTTGATTTTATCGTATTGTTCCTTGAGTTTTTTAAGCTTCTGTTCGTCGCCTTCGTTTATTGCATATTCGACCCAATCGGCCAAACCCCCACCTTCAATCCACTGTAGAAAGTACTCTACATCCTTTTTTTCTTCTTCCGACATAGTTTAGTTCAGAGTTTTTATATAACAGATAAAATGCTTATATAATATATAACAGATAAAATACTTAAACAATTTAAAGTTTTATTTTTAGAAATTCTAAATTTGCATGAAAATGGAATTTTCCTAATATATATAAGTTTCAACTTATTATCATATATAAGTTTCAACTTAGTAACTCAATTAAAAAAAAGGAGTTGAAAATGGAAATACAAAAAGAACCTTCTCAAGAGGATAAAAAGGAAAAGAACTCTAGCCCTATTGAAGGGGAAGAGATATGGGGATATTTTCTTCCCACTAATCCCTTAGTAATTGCCTTGATTGGCGTTTTTGCCGCGTTAACATGTATATTTACGATGTTAATAAGCATTCCAGTCCCCGCTACGGGGGGTTATATAAATCTGGGCGAGGTAGGTGTGATGATTTCAGGTCTTTTATTCGGTCCTGTAGTTGGTGCATTCGCAGGTGGTATCGGCTCTGGCTTAGCTGATATTTTTCTGGGGTATACTTCTTTTGCTCCCGCCACTCTAATAATAAAAGGGCTGGAAGGATTTATTGTGGGACTCTTGGCCGACCCAAAGAGAACTCACGAGAGGATAAATTATAGAGACATAGTTGGCGTGGTCATTGGAGGCTTAATTATGGTTTGCGGCTACTTTTCTTATGAATTTCTTTTAGGAGGATTTGGGGCTGCATTGAGCGAAGTATTAGGCAACTTTTTCCAATTTGGTTCGGGAATAGTTATATCGCTTTTAATTACCATTCCAATTAGAAAAAACTTGATAAATGCATTTCCACAAGTTTATGATCAGATATTCATTGAAGAAAATAGATAAATAAAACCAACCTTAATTGTAATTAATCTATTTTTTCATTTTCTTTTCTTCGTTTCATAGCATTTTAAAAGAGACTAATTAAGGTTTCTAAGGCATTCAATACCTTTTTTCCGTTGGGGGTAATGGTATAATAGACTGTTTTACCCTCTTTTCTTCGAGTGATTAATCCTTTAGCATCTAAGTCTTTGAGGTGTTGATAGATCGCCGGAAGGCTTATTGTGCCCATCATTTCCTTGATCTTACTACCATAGGTGCCTTTATCTTCTGTTATTGCGATTTGAGATAGAATTTTTAATTTTGTACTGAGTATTCCCCCCATCCCAGCGGTTTTTGCCCTTGAAGAGAGGGCTTCAAGCATGTAGGGCGTTTTCAGCCCCGATCCCGTGATGATACACACAATTTTTTCATCGCCATGGATGAGCTTTTGTTGTAATAGGGTGTTTAATGCTGCAATGGTGAGGGCAGATGCGGGCTCGGCAAATATGCCCTCCTTATTTGCCAACTTCTCGGCCGAGGAAAGCATTAAAGTTTCTGGGATTGATAGCGCTACACCATCGGTCTCCTTTATTGCTCTTACCGCCAATTCCCCAAACATAGGATTTTTTACTAGGATTCCTAAAGCCCGTGAAGTATAATCCTTTACCGCTTTTTGCCCCTCTTTATTCTCATATTTGTTAACTATGGGGGATAAGTTGGTGGATTGAACCCCAATGAGTTTTGGAATTTTATTTATATAACCCGCCCCTTTTAACTCTTTATAACCCTTCCAAATACTTACTAATAGCCCCCCGCTTCCCATAGGAACGATAATTCCGTCTGTTGCTTCCACTTGGCTAAAAATCTCATATGAGATGGTTTTTTGCCCCTCGATGGTTAATGGATTATATTCAGGGGTACACTGGTAATAGCTTTTATACTTTGAATCCTTTGCTT
>CAZDJH010000087.1:0-11331 GCA_964505645.1 uncultured archaeon
TATTAAGGTCTTAATTTAAAAATTGGAAAAAAAGGAATAAAAAATGGATTCTTCTTATTTTTTTACAAAATTTCGAATAATTTATCTATTCCAGGTAAAAATATAATTAAATAGGGAATTCCAAGATCAAGAAGACTCTGCCATGTGTTAATTAATGAAACTCCAATAATTAAAGCGGTTAGACCTTGAACATTCGATAATCCCAAAAATCCTAAATTTACGTAGGGGAAAAATGAAGCCCAAATAGTAGCAAAAACTAAAATATTCATTAAAATCATCACCAAAACTCTTGCTACTATTCCTAAACCACCATAAACCACATAATTCTTTGGTTTTTTTAATTTTTGACAATTTTCTATTTCTGGGTCTCTCCGATATAACCTTAAAAACAAAATTGGCACAATAATTAAGGTAATTGTTGCGGTAAATTTCATAATTGGTCCTACCCACCCCGTAGGATCTGACGCGATAAGTCCAATTGCACCAATTGAGGTACATAATAAACCCGATCTTGCTCCAAAAATTAAAAAGCAAGTAACCCATATTATGGAAATAGGGTCCACAATTGCCATCCCCCAACCAGGAATTCTTGGTATACTCGGGGCTAAGAACAGCCCAATTACTATGGAAATCGCACCAAATACAGCAGCGCCTGTGAGTTCTAAAGTTAATTGTGTTCCTAAGCTTCTTTCAGTCTTCTTTTCTTTCAAATCTTCATTAACAATATCTATTTTTGGTTCTTTTTCTTCTGACATAATTTTTAATGCCTAGTTTTATAAGTTTGTACTTATAATTAGAAAGGTAAAATAATCTTAAAATAATTAATGGGTAATACCAATCCTATATTATAAGAGCGTATTTCACTTGCTCGTGCATTAGTGTGAGTCCTTTACCTAATTAGTTTATTAAAATACATATTTATTTTAAAGACGTTGAATTCTTTAGAGAAAAGCAGTCAATTATAATCTTTATTAAGAAGTCTTCCCTACCCAACCTTGAGTAAGGATAAAAAATCAATAATCTTCTATTTCAATATATTTTTTTCTTTTGCCCTCAAATCGAACCAGTCACTTATATCCTTTAATTTCCTTCTTGAAGTACTTGCTAAGATTCTTAGAAAGGGTATGAAGTCCTTCATTGCCTCAGCTGGAGAGATATGATAGCGCTCTTGAATCTTTTCTACTAATTCCTTTTCTGCGCTATTAAGTGAGAGCGAATAATATGCATTATATCGCGGATAGTGCACCGGACGATAACCCGTTGAAGTATTCCTTTTTCTTGCCAAAACGACCCCTCCCGCAAAAAGGTCAAAAAAGTAGGGTAATAAGGACCACTCCATATTTTTTCGGATTCTCCCGAAGATTTCATCTGCAATGGAAAGGCGCTCATAAGCGAGAGCTAAATCCTGTTTATATGTAATGAACGCAGGTATATTTTCGTTAACCCACCTGTAAAGGAAGTTGTAATCGACATCAGACTTATTGGTAAGAGCGCGGGCTTGTTTTAACGATGAAACTTGTTGGAATAAATCACGAATTAATCCAAATATCTCCTCGGTAGAGTCTCGATGGAGGCTATAGATCATATCTTCACTGTCTTTAGCATTTCCATCAGAGATCTGGCTCATTGCTTGTAAGTCGTTAATAACCCCCCGTAAATCTCCATTATTTTTCTTAATTATGAGATTTAATTGCTCATCAGATAAATTTTTCAAGCCCTCTTCACTAATAATATGCCGAGCAATTTTCATCACCTTCTTGTCAGATAAAGGGTGAACCTCGTATTTAGGAATTTTATTGTAAAGGGATCTTAAATTCGACTGGTATTCATTTGCACACATAACAATAGGAAATTGGGTCTCTTGAATCAGATCGATAATAGCCGGAACCGCACCCCGGTCTTTAGTGCCGTATATTCCGTCCACTTCGTCTATTAGAATTATTTTTTCCTTCTTTTCCGTAATAAAGTCCATAATACCTCTCGTTTTCGATGTCTCTTTGAGTTTTGCTTCCAAAGCTGCTCTTGTTCTTGTATCAGAAGCATTTGTTTCAATAACTTCCATATTCAAATCATTTGCCAACGCATATACAATCGATGTTTTCCCAATACCGGGTTTTCCCTCCAATAGTACCGCGGAGTCGGCCAAATCCAGACTGAGTGTTTCTTTTTGCACTGCTTCTGTAGCGTTACGGTTATGAGCTCTAATTTTGCTGTTTTTTTGGTTTATCTTATCAATCTTTTTGAAGAAAGTGGAAATGAATTTCTTTAATTCCTCAGCTAGATTGACCTTCTGCCTGTTTACCTTGGCGGAAGGTATCGCCATCTCCTTTAGGCTTTTTGGTCGATATTTTTCCACCCATGGGCTATTATTGCTACTTTTTTTAGACATTTATAATCATATTTTTATTTTTTAGAGATTTTGGGCAAAGGCATTCAATTGGGCAATCAAATTGGAGATCTGAATGTCATCATCTCTCCCATCAATTGCGCGAAAATCAGCTTTTGCGATTATATTCATTATATGGCTTTTTGCATAGGTTGAGAAGGGTAACTTCCTTATTTCTTCTCCAAATCTGATAAAAAACTCATGTATATTATATTTATATTTACTAAGGATATCCCGAAAGGAATCTCTTAAATCTGGAAAATCTTTTGTAAAGCATTTTTTTACAAGTGTATGAATTTTTTGATCCTCAAACTTTTCAGTGGTGGCATAAATTTTATCCATATTAATAGTATTTCCCGTAGCGCCGCATATTTGTAATATATCGATCGCTCTTGAAATCTTCCCTCCAGAAATCCTAAAGAGATACTCATATACCTCACGATCTATTTCAAGGGACTCATTTTCCGCAATTTCCTCCATTAAATGCTTAAACGTTTCATAATTTACTTGGGGGATTAAAAATAGCTGGCAACGGGACACAATAGGATCAATGATTCCCGAGATTTTCGTTGTAATTAAGATCATTCTACAATTAGAACCGTAAATTTCCATTAGTCTCCTAAATCCTTGCTGGTCTGACCCTAAAGCTTCAAAGTTTTTAACAACAAGTATTTTAAAGGGCACGTCTCCAAGAACTTTTAGTTGCACGAAGGGTTTAACTTTTACTTGAATAAATGCTGGAGTGGTAATCCTCTTTCCCGCCATGCTTCCTATTTTACTCGTGGATACATATGCATCCGAACGCGCCTCCGAGCGTTCTTCGGTGGTCAGAGGGACATCTGCAAATACCAATTTGAAGTTTGCATCATAAAATCTACCTAAAAATTCTTTAGCAAACAAACGCGCTATTGTAGTCTTTCCAATGCCTTCAGAACCTACAAAAAGTAAATGCGGAAAGTTTCTTCTCTTAACAATCCCCTTCAATCTCGAGATTATATTTTCCCTTCCGCAAATTTCATTCAATCTTTTTGGAAAGTATTTTAAACGCCAAATTGGCTTTTCAGATGTCATTTTAAGGGTAATCTCTATTATGTAACCTTGCTAATATTAATATGTATTCCTTTCTAATATTTGCTTGTATTTAAAATTAAATCAAAGCCTACTTGGTTTAAGATTTTCGATAACTTATCTTCACAATGTTAACCTAGTAATACCTCTTAAATAGGATCGTTGAAAAATGTTGTATTTTCTATAAATTAATGCGAAATTCGTTAAAATCTAAAGGTTTATTAATGAAAAAATAAACTAATGAAATTGTTGATCAATATTAAAATAAATTTAAATCAAAAAAATGTAGGAGAAATGAAAAGTGTCTAAAATAAAAGATATAATAAGACCTAGAGCAATAGCATTAGATACCGGTGGAACCATGAGTGACTCGTTTATTATCGATGATAGGGGACAATTTTCGGTAGGTAAAGCAATCACCACCCCTGAAAATGAATCCATAGGGATAATCAATTCTATAAATGACTGTCTTAACCCTTGGAATGTGATACTTGATGATGTTGGAGAAAATGTAGGTGCCTTAGTATATTCGGGAACTGCTATGCTAAATCGATTGTTAGAAAGAGAGGGAGATAGCAACATTGGGGTAATAGTTAATAAAGGTTTTGAAGACCTTCCCCGATTGGGACGTGCATTACAATGTTGGATTGGTCTAGACTATGGAGGTCGATTGCACGCAAGAGAACATGAACACCCAGAACCGCTGGTGTCCCAAAAAAATGTAAAGGGGATACGGGGGAGAATTAATTTTTGGGGTGAGGAATTGATTCCGCTCTATAAAAAAGAAGCTAAAAAGGCCATATCCGAACTTCTAGATAGGAATGTCAATAGCATTTGTATATGTTTGTTATGTTCATATATGAATCCTCGACATGAAAAACAAGTTGCCAGACTTGCCAAACGTATAATGAAAAAAAGGGATGTCAACATCCCCGTTGTATTATCAAGTGAACATAATCCAATTAGGGGGGAAACGCCCCGATTAAATGCGCTTATTATAGAACAATATGCTGCCGAACCATCTCGGGCACAAATGATTAGTATTGCTGAAAAATTCAAAAAAAAAGGCGTTCAAGCGCCACTTAGGATCTTGACATCATATGGAGGGACTATATCCCCCTATCATAAAACACTTATTCCAACCATGATTTCAGGGCCGATAGGGGGAATGATTGGCACGAAATTCCTTGCAGAGGAATACAACTTAACTAATTTAGTGTCTAGCGATGTTGGAGGAACAAGTTTCGACGTGGGAATCCTTAGCAAGATGTATATTCCGACGAAATGGGAGTCCAGTTTAGGGCGATTTATTCTAAATATCCCCATGATAGCATTAGATTCTATTGGAGCTGGAACGGGGATGTATGTACAATATAACGAGATCTCAGGGAGATTAGAGTTTGGACCAGAGAGCGCTGGTCATCTTATTGGCGTTTGCAATGAGGATTCCGGGGTAGAAATCGTCACTATGACCGATTGTAGTTTAATCTTGGGATATATAAATCCAGATTATTTCCTAGGGGGAAAAATACCACTTAACAAAATGAGAGCTTTAGATTATATAAAATCGCAAATTGCAGAACCATTCAATTCTGATCCTTACGAAACGGCACGCGGTGCTATTGATCTAATCGATTTAGATATGAAAAACCACTTGAATGGTATGATCCAAGGATTAGGGTTTAGACCTGAAAATTATACATTAGTTTCCTTCGGAGGCGCAGGGCCGCTCCATGTAGCGGGATATTCAAGGAATCTCCAATTTGAAGATATTTTGATACCAGAGTGGGCAGCCGCATTTTCTGCATTCGGGTGTGCTTGTGCAGATCATTCATATCGGCATGAAAAAACGGTTGATTTAATTATTACTCCTGATGGTCGAATGGATCAAGCGGTAGCAATGATGCTCAATGCCACTTGGTCGCAATTAAAATCTGATATTATTAAGGAATTTAAGAAGGAAGGAAGAGATCCCAGTAGGATGATTTTCAAACCATCGTTAAAAATCCAGTATTTAGGCATGTTAGATGATTTGGAAATTGAATCACCCTTTGAATCCGTGAAAGAAGAGAACCTCGACGAGCTTGCAAGACGATATGATGACTTATTTGAACAGATCTTTAAAAGAGGTACAAAAAGTCCCGAATTGGGATATCACATCACAAAAGCAATAGGGACTGGAATTGTACCCGTTCCCAAACCAAAATTCCCCACAGAAGAGGCTGGAGCCAAGGAGCCAGAAGAGTCCGCATCAAAAGGATACCGAAATATTTACTGGGATGATACTTGGCATGAAGCGTCAATTTGGGAGATGGAGCTTCTAAAGTGCGGGAATATTATTGAAGGTGCCTCCGTAATCGAAGCACCCGCAACAACACTTTTGGTACCTCCAAAATATAGTGTAGAATTGGATAGTCATCGAATATTTCATATGGAGGTGGTAAAATGACTCACACGCCTATAGGATGGGAAAAAAAGTCTCTAATGGAACTGCTCCAGAAAAGCGAATCACTTATAGCGGATACAAAAAAATATTACGGGATCGACACGCTTACCTTAAAGGAAGATAACCCCTTCAAATACGAACAAGCCTATGCCAGTCTTAGGGGAGCCCTTGTTTCCGCAAGGGAGACAGCACTCCATGTTGCTGCTTCCCCAATAGTAAAGGAGATTGGTGAGCTTTGCTTTGCGTTATATACTCCAGAGGGGGATTCGCTTGTTGTATCCACTGGGATCCTTGTGCACGTTCACACAATGAGCGAGGCGATCAAGTTTATGATTAGGGAGAATTATGAGGCGGATCCGGGCATAAATCCTGGAGATATTTTTTTAAATAATGATCCCCAAACGGGTAATGTCCATACTACCGACGTGCAGACCATCATTCCGATCTTTTGGGAAAATGAATTAGTGGGATGGGCAGGTGGAGTAACTCACCAAATAGATGCTGGAGGCATAACGCCAGGCCACGATCTTGTTGCTGCGATACAGCGATTTGACGATGGAATGTATTACACGTGCCGTAAAATTGGATCAAATGATAAAATCTGGAAAGACCATATGATAAACGCACGGCGCTCCGTAAGAACCCCGCTCTATTGGGAGCTTGATGAAAAGTGTAGATTAGCGGGCGATCTGATGATTAGGGATGCAGTCCTGGACTTTATACAGCAAGTAGGGATCGAATACTATAAAAAGTTCATCAGAGAAGCAATCGAAGAAGGAAGGCGTATTCTTCAAAAGCGAGTAAAAGAACGGCTGATTCCGGGAAGATATAGATCCGCAGCCTTTTTTGATCTTCCCTTGAAAGAAGAGGCGTGGCAACCTAGGGCTAAGCTAAACAAGCTCACAAATGAACCTTTGGAAATTTTTGTAAAGGAGGATGGAACGCTCTCATTGGATTTTGAAGGATGCAGTGGTCCTGGGCCTAACCCAATGAATTGCGGTATTGGCGCAATGGAAGGAGGCCAATGGGTTTTACTTACTCAGGTACTTATATACGGCGATAAAGTTAACGATGGCGCCTATTTTGGGGTTGAAAAGAACTACCCCTTGGGAACGTGGTGTAATCCCGGCGATCCCTATTTATCCTACCAATCTCCATGGGGCAACTTAATTCCTGCCTATACTGCAATGATGAAATGCATTTCTTATGGATTATTTAGCCGCGGATACTGGGAAGAAGTAGTTCCAGGATATGGTTTTACTGGGGATGCGATTCAAGGTGGTGGAGTGTATTCGAGCGGTCCCTTAGAGGGAGAGCGATGGTCGTTATCTACTTTCGAAATTAGCGGTCAAGGGTTAGGTGCTAGCGCCGTTAGGGATGGTTTGGATTGGGGTTATGCTATGTGGAACCCCGAGTCGGATTTAGGCGATGTAGAGACTTGGGAACTCTTTCAAGGAGGTGTTCCTTATCTTTCCAGGAAGGTGAAACCAAATACAGCGGGGCATGGAAAGTATCGCGGGGGTGCAAATTATGCTGGTGTTGCAATGATCGCGAATTCCGAGGATGTAGACTTTTTCGGTGCAAGGGAAGGGTTGGTATTCCACGGCGCGGGAGGAATGCACGGAGGTTATCCGCATAGTACTGGTTACCGTTTAATAGCAAAAGATACTAATATGAAGGAGATCATCGAAAATCAAAGAGAATATCCCATCGGAGACCCAGATCCCAGTAATGGTGAATTTGAAAGGTTATTGCGAGCAGATATCACCAGAAAACCGTGGGCTTCAATATACCCTGTAATGCTTGAGAATTACGATTTAATTCATTTCGCTTTATCGGGCGGTCCGGGTTATGGTGATCCCTTGGAGAGAAAACTGGAGAGCGTAAAAAAGGATTTAGATGATGGGATTTACACCCAAGACTTGGTCTATAAAGTATATGGTGTGGTTGCAAAGTATGAGGAGGACAGAGAAGAGTGGTTAGTAGACGAAGAGGCGACCCACAGTCGGCAAGAAGAAATGAGAAACATAAGGAAGGAGAAGTCGATGACTTTTGAAGAATTCTGTGAGTATGAAAAAGCCAAGTTAACCGATAATATCTTGAGCGACCCTGTAAAACTTATGTATTCGGAGAGTTTAGATCTCTCAGAAAAATGGAGAAAAGAATTTATTGAATTCTGGGGTCTACCAGAAGATTTTACAATGGAGGCGAAATAAATATGCCGAAATATAATAAAAAAACAATGGCACGAATGTTGAACGGCGATCTCTCATGGAACGAATTAAAACCTATCATAGGTGGTAAAAAAGATGCCGAAAGGTTTGACATGATTATGGAAATCTTGCAAGAAAGGGTTCCCTGGGACGAGCAAATTCTACTACCCTTGCACGAGCACCTGTATATAGTATCCAAGAATGGCGAAAGAATCGTGAAGTGCGATTGCGGAAATGAATTTGGTGATTATAGGGAAAATTGGAAGACAAAGTGTTTAATTAGGGTACGGGACACAGAAGAGGATATTAGAGAGTTATATCCAAAACTTATGGGGTGTGATCCCGAATGGGAAGAATTAAGAGAGTTTTATTGCCCTAACTGCTTGGTACTCCTAGATACGGAATCTGTACCGCCAGGTTATCCTGTGATTTTTAATTTTTTACCCGATATTGATACTTTTTATGAATCATGGCTTAAAAGAAAAGCCCCAGATAGGGAATAAACGCAATAAAATCTAAGTTTTAGCTTTTTTTCTTTTTTTTAATAATAATTATTTAAAAGATTGAGATAGGAAGATTTCATTAAAAACAGGATTGTTTTTTACATAAAGAGAATCAATTAGGATTAGGAGATTGATGAGATATCATTGAGGCAATTAGAGATGTTAGTTGAATACGCTCATCAGCTCCTTGACTTATTCGATAATCTATAGCACCAAAATAAGCTCTTAATTCAGAGGCACCTCTATTACTTATATTCTTGAATTCTGGAAGTAGAGCCTTTAATTGTCGGAGAAAGTTCCTACTATCTAAATAGTCTATTGAATCAAATACTTCTCGTGCTTTTACAAATTGTCGTGATTCAATTCTTTTTTTTAATTCTTCCAAGACAGGTTTTTCGATAAATCCGGATATCTTAAGGAGCTCATCGATATTTATGTCACCAAGCAATTCCAACGCCACCGCCATCTGTAAACTGTTAATTGCCTTCCGTAAATCACCTCCAGAAATAAAAAATAAGGTCTTAAAAAATTCCTCCTCCTTTTGCTGGGGGATTGATATGTTCTCCTCTTTAACAATAAATCTTAAGCGATCAATGATTTTATTTTTTGGAAGTATAGTAAAACGAAAGACGGCGCATCGAGAAATAATGGGATCGATAATTTGGTTGATGTAATTGCACATTAAAATGAATTTCACCTTGTTGGGTGAATTTTCTATGATCCTCCTCAGGGTTTGTTGGACCGTTTTCGGAATATTGTCCGCTTCGTCCATTATCACAATCTTCAGCTCATTCTCAGTGAGAATCATATTTTGATTTACAAAATCCTGAAGTTCGTCCCTTACAAAATCCATCCTTACTGTATCTGACGCGTTAAGCTCTAGCACATTTCTGTAATACTTATCACCCTTTAATAGTTTCTTGGCAATAATGAGTGCTGTCGTCGTCTTTCCGGTCCCAGCTGGCCCCGTAAAGATCATATGGGGCATGTCGAATTTCTTTTGTACGAATTTTTTTAGATTATTAATCGCAATACTTTGACTTACAATGCTTTTAAAGTCTCTGGGGCGATATTTTTCGACCCAGGGTGTTTCTAAATCAATAACCATATCTCTCATTTCATATATTTTTATTAATGTTATTATTTAAAGGTCTAGTGCGAGGACTTCGTATTTCTTTTCGAACTCCATTTTTTTGTACAGCTTCTCGGCATTCTTTGCTTCCTTTCTGATATTGACCTTTACCTTCTCTACTTTAATCTTTTTTAGGTGCTCTAAAGCATCTTTAAGTAAGTGCTGACCGATTCCTTTTCCTCGATACTCCTTTTTCAAGAAAAACTGCTTAATATAACCTTCGGATTTTCCAAAAGGATCTACTCGAAGTTCGGCAATAATCATCCCGATTACCTCTTCCTTTACTTCATCTACTGCAATTAAAATTCCATGGCGCTGTAAAGGATCATATAATCTCCTACGGATTCCCCAATCAAAGCGCTTCGGTTCAAATTCTTGATCCAAGCTTTCCACCAAGAGCTTGGTTAATTGTTCTAAATCATCAATATGCTCAGGTGAAGCAATTTCAATCTTAATGTTTTGTGAACTCATATTCGTTCATATCCATTTAACTTTTTGTTGTTATTAGAATTATGATATTGTTAAATTTAAATTTTCTCTATATATTACTTGTATTTTTAATTTCAATATATATTGCAAAAGGGAATATTTAATCAATACATATTATGTTCTCATCGAATTCTAAGAGTTCTGATTCTTTTTTATATCTATATCCCATTTATTATTTCACGCTCTGTGGGGATCTTAATTAGATATCTATATTCTTCGGTTTTTTTCAGAATTTTTACAACTATGGTTAACCCTCATCATAGATTGAATAGAAAAGAGAAAAAAGAAAAAGATTAACGAGCTGAAACCCCATCCCACGCTTTTACTTCCGGATCTATATAACCGCAAGAAGGACACATCTCTGAAACCTCCCATGGTTCTAACGCCGGATGAACACGGGTGTATAGATTCCCGCACTTCTGACATACCAAAAACTTTGCTCCACAATTATCACACATTTTTAACTGCCCTTTTTCGACAAAGCGAAACGTTCTTTTCATCCATTCATCGACTGTCGGTTTGAGGGAGTTTCCTCCACATTCGGAACATTTTTTTCCATCCCAACTTTCTGCCATATTTACAACACCTTTATTTAATGATAAAACGATTTTGAATTAGTTATAACTATTTAATTAATATAATAAATGATATTTAATATTATATTCTTTGTTCAAATTTGTTCTATCACATGTCCTTAAATTAGAAAATAAAAAATAATGATATTTACATTTTCAATTTTTTTGTTTCTTTTTTCTTCTTGGTCGGATTTACTTCCTCTAATTCCTTGATAAGTCGAATTACCTTGTCATCTGTTAGGAGTTCACTGAACTTGACTAATTCGGGATAATTTTTAATAAAAAGGTCCTTTCGTTTCATTGGAGTACCATCCTCATTTACCGGGTTAATTGCCAAGAACAACATTGCGGGCCTTGAATTGGTCCCAGGGACTTTTGTAACAAACACACCAGGTACCGGTGTTTCCATCTTTTCCCAAGCCTTAGCATTCTCAAGGTGAGTTTTCAATTGAGATTGAATATCGGTCATATTTTCATCACTTTTATTATAGTTTATTTATATAAATTTTTGTATTATGT
>CAZDJH010000088.1:0-11329 GCA_964505645.1 uncultured archaeon
CGTTCGTTCAAACCCACATCAAGAAAAAGGCTCCATAAAGACGCCTACAAAAAGGCAAAACAGATGTTCGAGCTCAAGACGGCACTTCTCCAATCGGCACAAGATAAAGCGGTGGAGATCTATAAGTCCTTCAAAAAGCTTAAGGGAAAGACCTCCGAAACCCATCTAAGAAAACGATGCATGGGGGTTCGATGAGCATTCCTTTAAGTTCAGTAAGAACGATAAGGAACTCACCTAGTATAGGCTCCATTTAAGATTATCGGGGACTTGGGGGAAGGACAGCGTTCCCTGTAGTGTTCGACAAAAGAAAGGGCTTAATAGAAAGGGCTTTAAAAGGAAAATATGCCATCAAGAGCGTGGAACTGAAGAAAAAGAAAGGAGGGTGTTATGCCCATTTCAACTTAAAACATATTATTAATCTAACTTTTCTTTTTTTTATACACCGTAAAAGATATTCACATTGAAAATAACAGTAAAATCATAATTACTAAAAATTTTTAAAAATAGATGTTTTATATTTAATAATAATTAGAATAAATATAATTTAATATTTCAAGATGTCAAAAAGATCACGACGTAGCAAAAGACGAGCAGGATCCGCACCAATGCCATCTTCGGGAGCGGGCCTCATTAGATTCTTCGAGGACTCTTCCATCGGGGTAAAGGTATCCCCCACATCTGCGGTAATATTTGCTGTGTCATTAATTGTCATCGTCATTTTAGCGCACTTAGGAGTATTCTCTTGGTTACTCTCACCCGCGGGTTAAACATAATCAAGGAAAAGACGGTGCTCTTAAGTATTGCTTTCTTTCTCTCCCATAATAACATGAATATTAAAGAATTTCAAGGCTTAATGAGGGATCTCTATTATCATAAAGATAAAAAGAGAGGAATTGATAAAACGTTCATTTGGTTAGTTGAAGAGGTTGGAGAATTAGCAAGTGAGTTAAATACAGATTGCAACAAGAAAAATATCTCTGATGAGATGGCAGATATCTTTGCGTGGATGTGCTCTTTGGCTAATTTATTACATATCGACTTAGAAAAATCTTTATTTAAAAAATATCCGAATAAATGCCCAAAATGCGGAGAAAATCCATGTGAATGCGACTCATTTTAGGTTTCGCATGCTTAGCAAAAAGAAATATGCCGAATTTAATAATTTTAAAAAATTTTAATAGATTAATTAATTTAATAAGATAAATTTTTGAGATTTTAAGAATTATGCAGAAAAAAAAGAAATTTGTTTTTATCATAGGGCTCTTAACGATTGTGTCGCTAAGTACTATTCTACCGCTTCTAAATTCCCATGACACTCAATTTGTCCGTTCTGAAAGTACGGTGGACAACCCTCTTGATGGCGTTCCCAAGAGTTCCATAAATTTAGAAGGCATAGAAGATATCGGGGTAATATCAATAAATAGAACGATATCTATTACCGGTTCTGGATTGCTTTTTATAAATGATACCTTAATGGTTGAAAATCAAAACGAATTTTCGATATCATCAATACTTTTTAGTATCCCTTCCAATATTTCAGATGATTTAGTATATCTAAAAACGATGAATAGTGACGGGTCTATACTTAACTCAGAAAAAACGGATTTTATAATGGAGAGCATCTTCGAAATGGTAGAAATCAAGTTAGAAACCCCTCTGAATCCGCAAGAAAATAGAACATTTACCATTCTCCACTCATATAAGGATATCATTAAATTTGAACTTGTAGGAACTAACACCCAACATATGAATTTAAATACCTATCTCTTTCCGCTTTTGCCTTATCAGGCGGAAGGAACGATAGTTACATACATAGATATTATCCCCGCCACCGCAGAAATTCTTAATGTGGAGGATTGGATGAATCAAATTAATGTGGTGGTAGGTCAGTCGGGTATTGATTGGTACGACCTAAAAATTGAATGCCCAAGGGATTATTTAGCTGCTTTCTCTGAAAATATAGGCTCAAATAAAACAATTTCGATTTCTATAAAATACAGTGGTTCCACCAAATTGGAAGTGAGTAATCTAGATAGAACTATAACGATATCTCCATGGGGGATTATAACTGTAAGGGAAAATTATTATATTTCAAATTTAGGCCCAATATCTATTGGAAAATTTAGATTAAGTATCCCCTATGTTGCTGTTAACGAAAAAGTTTTTGACTTTTTTGGGGCGTTTGAGGAGCTTACGTTTGCTCACGATACAAACATTCCTAGCTTAAAAACGGCACAGATTGGTTTAGCAAACTCTAGGAGTAAGATAGAGCCTAACTCAACCTATACCTTTTCAGTCGAATATCAAATGAGCCTTCATAATTACATTACTGAGAATCTTATCCAACAATCAATTCGAATGAGCCTCTGTACATCCTATTTTGAATATTTAGGTAAAGATATTAATATTAAGGTTATAATCGAATCATCTTTTAATCTTAAGGGCTATTCCATTATCCCTGATGACATATCATCTTCAACTGGAAAGACAACTTTAACATATCATGCAGATTATATTACCCCATACGATTATCGATTTGATGACAAAACGGTCACTCTTACGTATACCGTGAATTCCTTTGGGTTGCTATTCTGGCCTATAATTTATATGATCTCCATCGCGGGAGTGTGTATTTTATATATAATTATCATAAATAGACGAAAAAAGCGGGGAGTTACTCCGATGATAGAAGAAAAAGAGATTCCTGTAAATGAAATACGTGAGTTTTGCACCCTTTATAGCGAAAAAACCGCTTTAATCCTCGAGATACGAAAGGCAGAGGGAGATTTAAAGAGCAAAAAAATTCCCAAGAAAAAGTACCGTATGTTGCTTAAGAAGAATGAGAATAAAATCAATTCTATTGAGGAAGAGCTTGAACCCTTCAAAGAAACCTTGATAGAGGCAAGTGAAACCTTTGAAAGCTTAGTAAAACGCCTAGAATTATTAGAAACGGAACGACAGACCGTCCGGGATGGCTTAAATTTATTGGACTTGCGATATAGGAAGGGAAAGCTACCCAGCCGCTCCGCCTATCTCTCCTTACGGGACGATTTCGAAAAGCGTCTTAAAAAGATTGACCGTTCAATCGATAAAACCATACAAAATCTTCGGGGTTATTTGCTTTAAAATGGCAGAGAAAATGAAAAGGAGCGCTTTAAAATGGACTTTAATACATACAATCATACAATCATTTCTAAAAATTTAATTTCAAATACCGATTATTTAATTTAAATAGGAGATATTGAGAAGTTTAACTATGAAGCCTTGGCTTTTTAATTTGTTGGCGTGCCCCATCTGCAAGTATTTTCCATTAAAGTTATATATTTTTACTTTCGATTCAAGGGAAGAAACATTCAAACATTACCTAAATTCTTATAGGAATAAGCCACTTGAGTACCATTTAAAGCACCAAATACCCGAAATCGTTGGGGAAGAGGAGATCTACTTAAAAGATAATATCGTGATTGAAAAAACCCCCCAAAAGGATTACCTTACCAAATTACTCTCTATTATTGATGAATTTAATTTTATTATAGATAAATCTTCCTCCAATCTTAGTAAAGAATGTTTTAGTCTGGCAAAGGGGGAGATAAGGGATAAAATAGCCAAATTCTTAAATAATTCCGAAGGAAATTCCGTCCAATCCTTAATACCTGAATTAAATTTTTTAAATAAGTTACTCGTGGAAACAGAAATTGGCACGGGTATACTCTTCTGTGAGCATTGTTCTCGTTGGTACCCCATTATAGACACGATCCCGAGTATGCTTCCAGACGAATATAGGATAAAAGAAAAAGACCTACAGTTTTTTAAGAAGTATAAAGATTTATTAGATGCTGATTTTTTATCTCTTGACTTAAAACCATTTTGATTTTGAACTACAACACCCTAAAGGACGGTGCTTTCTCGCCCAATAATGGTAAATTACTTTTTCTTTTTTAATTATTAAAATTGTACCAAAGATGTAAAGGATAAAAGAAAAATATAGCCCAGAACGGATTCGAACCGTTTTCACGAATGGAGCGCAATATATGCGACCCATTTGTCGCGGGGTTCAAGGCCCCATATGCTTGGCCGCTACACCACTGGGCTACAAATTTAGGCATATAAATTGGTATGTATTAACAATTCTTGATTTAATAAATTTTTTTCTATTTTTTAATGAACAATAATCTCTAAAAATTACTTTTTTATTTCTTATTCACTTTATATCACAATAATAGAAAATATTAAAGGAAAATTCATTACTATTAATATGAAAATTTGGATTGACATAGAACAGCCAAAGACAGCGAGGATGTTTCAACCATTAATAAAAATGTTCGAGTCCGAGGGCTTTGAGCTTCTAATCACGGCGCGAGATTATGATTCCACGTATAAAATCCTTGACAATCATAATACTCAATATAAGAAGGTAGGAAAGCACGGTGGAGCGCCATTAGAGGATAAATTAGATGCCCATATTAACCGATTGAAAGATCTACTCCCCCTCGTAACTGACTTCTCTCCCGATTATTTTGTAAATTTCATTTCTGTAGAGGGTGTCAGAATCGCTTACGGCCTTCAAATCCCTTCTATTGGGTTTAATGATGAGCCTCGTAATGTTCCGGTCTGCAAATTGATCTTTCCTTTTATCGGAAACCTTATTACTCCCAAATGTATCCCCCGAGAGAATTACTTCGAATTAGGGTTAGATCCAAAAAAAATGATACGATATAATGGGATAGATGAAATTGCTTGGCTCTCCGAATTTGAACCCGAGCCTGCAGTTTTAAACCGGTACGATCTGAACAAGGGAGAATATGTTATAATGCGGAGCGAGCCCTCTGCGGCATGTTACTTTATTGATGAATTAAAACCAAATGAAACGCTATTGAGCAAGATTTTCCCGCCTTTATTTAAAAAATTCCCCAATTATAGATATTTTATTTTGGTTCGAAGTCAGGGGCAAGAGGAATTTTTGAAAAAGCAATTAGATTCATACTCTCAAAATAAAAATTTAAAAATTATGAGATATATCCCCGATTTAAATAATCTTTGCTTTTATAGCGGATTAGTCATAAGTGGGGGAGGTACGATCGTGCGAGAATCAAGTTTATTAAATGTGCCCAGTATTGAATATTTTCCGGGAAGAACAGCACCACAAGAACACTTCCTCAGAAATAATGGTTTTCCACTTGAACATATCAGGAATCTGGAAAGTATTATCAATCGCTCGATAGAAATTCTCGAAAATCCCCCCTTAGAGGACAGATTTACTCAAAAGTTTAAGGAGGGGATCTCTAAGTTTGAAAATCCAAACGAGATTTGTTTTAATTTTGTAAAACTAAGATAAGCCTCTATTTCTAAAAATTAAAGTAATTTTAATATTTGATGTTAAATAAAGATAATAAACGGGATTTATAATACAAAATTAATAACGTACTTATTAGAACTAATGAAAACTTTTACTGAACTGAATTGGGGTTTCCTCGAGATCTTTTTTCTCTTTTTAATTGCTTTAGGGGGGTTATGTATTACATATTATCTAATGCCCTATATTATCAATTATATGGCTAAAAAGGGATATACGGGGATAGATATCCATAAGAATTCAAAACCAGAGGTAGCGGAGTCTGGAGGGGCGGGGATTATGGTAGGGGGCTTAATTATATCCCTATTATTAATGCTCTTCTTTCCCGCATTTCTACAAGATATCTTAATCATTATCCTAACTATCCTTTTAGCGGGCTTAATTGGATATATTGACGATAGGATAAAATTAAGATCCCGATATAAGATTGGCTTAACATTATTCATTGGTTTATTAATATTTATCGCCAATTATTTTAAGGTTATTCGTATTGATGATCCAACTATGCCCATTTTAGGGCAGATGAGATTAACTATTTTATTTCCCATTCTCATACCGATAATTATAGCTGTTTTTGCTAACACTGTAAATATGTTGGAGGGCTATAACGGCGAAGGTTCAGGAACGTGTTTAATTGCCCTTGCGTTTTTAATAGTCTGCAGTGTAATTAGAAATTCCGCAGATGGCTTTCTTTATTCAGTCATATTCTTTTTTGTAATTTTAGGTTTTTACTTCTATAATAAATACCCCGCAAAAGCTTTTCCCGGTGATATCGGAACACTAACGATGGGGGTTATGATAGCTGTTGTTGCTTTATTTGGAAACCTACTCTTTCCTGCGTTTTGCGCACTATTATTACATGTATTTAACAGTTTTTTGTACCTTTCTTCCGTGAGAGGCTTTTTTGAAAGTACGGAGATACATCGAAAGCGAGACGATATAATGCTTTTACAAGATAATAGGATAAAGGCCTCCGAGAAGAAAAATGCCTTAATGACCCTCCCACGCTTAGTCTTAGCAAAAGAACCCTTAAAAGAACCTGAACTAGTGAAATATTTCTATGTTCTCTCTGGTTTTTGTGGAATATTGGCTATATTTGCTACATTACTCACATCATATACCCCAAAGAGTATAAATTTGCTATTACTCATTATTTGGGGGGTGATTTTACTATTTCCCCTAATTATTTTATTCTATTTCTTTAGAAAAGTTATCGGGATTGCATTATTATTATTTATAGTTTATATTTTACTCTTTTTCCTTTTATATATTATAGATTTAATCATTCTTCCCTATATACCGGGTCTTATTGATCTTAAGGTCATTGCAATTCCAATAAATATGCTAATATCTGGATTATTAGTCGTCCCCATCTTAATAATATGGTATGTTCTTACGAAATATTACTTTTGGACTATTATAGGTAAGAAAAATTTAAGGAACACCAAAAAAAGCACGGTTCAGTAAAACTAATTGTGTAATTTTAATAATTAAAGCTAAAAATAAAATAAAAATGCAAATATTATGAAAAAAAACCTCAGATATCTCGTTTTATGTGCGTGTATTGTCGGAGAACTCCTTATATTATACATTCTTTGCGTTATTTTGGATCTAACCATATTTACACTTTTTTATGATTTGAGCTTTTATTTATTACTCCCATTCATCGTTCTCAGCTTGGAAGAGGTCTATGTTTGGGCAAAACAGGGAAAAAGAAGTGAATTTAGCGATCTTGTTTTTATTTTCTTTTTCTTATTTTTAATATACTTTCTCACAAAAGATTTCTTAACTTCAATTATGGGGGCTTTTAGTATTTATCTCTGGGTGGGAGTTTGGGAACTTAAGGACTATCCCGTAATAAATAAGATTTTACTTATTTCTCTAATAACATATACAGTGATCTTTATAGCGGGGTTAATCTCATTCTATATTCAGGATCCCATTGTGCTTAACACCTCATTTTCATTTTCTTTTTGGATTATCCTAATTTTAGGGTTCATATTGTTCGGTCGAAAATATATCGTTGTTTGGAGGTTTATGTCACCCCAATATTTGACACTCTTTCTTTATATTATTGGGTGGCTAGTAGTTGTATTCATCGATAGATATACTATAATTAACTTTATCGGTTCAATTTACCTTGTTCTGATTTTAGTCAATATTTTAACCTATTTTGCTTCTGGGTTTTTTATTGATAAGCTTCTTGGAATCAAAAAAGTGGAAAATGATAAATTAAATGCAATTATTAGCGAAATTAAGGCAGATATAGGTATCAAGGGGAAAGTAAAACGAGGTTTCGGGGAATACCCCATTCTCAATGCCATGGCTTATGGACCCTTTTTTGATAGACGAATCGCGATAATTGCAGAAGATATTAGTGATATTCCCGAAGATGAATTAAGAGGAATTATTGCTCATGAATTAGCACACACAAAAGGAAACCATACACTCCTATTGGCTTTACTTACCATAGGAGACCTTATTTTTAGAATGTTTGTTGGAATCCCGGCAACAATGTATGATTATACCTTCGGAAACCCCCAGATTCCTTTTATTTGGTTTATTGTCATCAATATTGCGATTTATATCGTTCTCTATTTCTTTGTTAGGGTTTTAGAAGGTCAAGCGGATTTAAATGCTAAAAATGCAGGTTATAAAAATGAATTAGCAAAAGCCCTTTATAATCTTGAGAGTTTTTATGCGACAGGAAGGGAATTCGGTCTGAATACTATGCTCTTATGTGAGGAAAAGATTACAGAAAACAATCAAATATTGGACTATATTAAAACCTCTGAATACATTGATAAAAGCTTGGTTAAGCCATCTCGCCCATCGCTTTTAAGCAACTTTCTGGATTCACACCCCCCCACATATTATAGGTTAATCGCGATATTGGGTGATGATTTATCTCCTTTGAAAGAAGCATTTTTACCCATAATATGTTTAAGTAAATCGAAGCAAAAAAAATACGCGGCATTATTCAAGGAAGAACGTCGGAAAATCAAAATAATTGCCAATGATAAGATAAAAAATAAATTCGGGATAGGAGACGTGCCTGCCTTTTTTGAGAGTATTGGAATAAAAGACAATTATAAGATAGAATTAAATAAATCCTTTGTCTTTAAAAATACGATAACAGGGACGATGAAATTTGGACAAATTAAGGGATTAAACTTTATAGACGATTTCTCTCAGAAATTTACATATCAGATCTTGAATTTAAAAACCAATACTATTGAGTTCCTTAACCCTATTATATATGAGAAAAAAAAAGCCTCAATTGGGAATATCTACCAATTAGATAATGGAGATCCATTTGTTCTGCAAGAAATTCATTTTAATGAGAATAAAGTCGGAGGACATTATGTTTTTACATCTCAAAAGGGTAAAATAGAAAAAAAGGAAATTAACAAAACAAAACTCCCTATTTCGCTAAATTTTATCCAAAGTCTTGAAAATAAAACTATATTTTTCAAATCAAAAGGACAGTTGAAAATATTAGAATGTGTTGATGTGAAAAATAATAGTTCTAAGGGAGAATATTCTCTTTCCTTAGAGGAAAACATAAGGGATCTGAATTCCGATACGTTTTCTCTGAACCTTAAAGATATCATCGTCCACCCTTATCACATTTCATATGAAATCGGAAAAAGTGATGTTCTTAAAGAGGATCTTCTCCCCCTACTAAGCTGGTTAAAAGCAAATAAAATAAAAACTCGTTTTTATCTTAAAAAACCAGTAAATAATATTGAAATCGGAAAGATAATCCAAATAAATACACAAAATCGGGGTAGTCCTGAACTTGAACCCTTAAAGGAACCAAAAATGGAGATTGGAGGCTCTGGGCCCCATAAGAAAGATTGTTCTTTAGAAATTAAAAATATATTTAATGAAACTAAAATTCTGGAATTAAGCAGATTAGATTTCCTTAATTTTGAATATAAGACGGGTTTAATACGGAAAAAGGATGAAAGTAGCTTTATTTCAAAACTCTTTTATAGAACTTATCAATACTTAAAACCGGAAAAAATAAAATATAATTAAACCTACTTATTATTTCTCTACTCTCCACATTTTATTATATTGATATTAATAATAGAAATAATTCATAACCGCTTTTTTTCGTGAAAGAATTTATTTAGGAGATCAAATTTTATAATTTGATACTTTAACACTCATTTAAGAAATAAAAGTATTTGATAATAATGAATCATAAACTTAAAAACCTACTTAGATTAATTCGGGTTAGGCAGTATTATAAGAATATTTTAATATTTCTGGGGATCATCTTAAGCGGTGATATATTTTCCTTTCATTATTATCCCATTATTCTCTTAGGTTTTGTCCTATTATGTTTAACCTCCTCGGTCAATTATATAATAAATGATATTATCGACATTGAAGAAGATAAGCAACATCCAGAAAAATTAAAAAAAAAACCTTTAGCTTCCGGCGAATTATCTATTCGAACAGCGGTAGCCCTCTTAGTTATGTTTATAGGATTTATCATTTTTTCCGTAATTTTCCTAATTAGAGTTCCTATTTTTGCCATTTATTTAATCTTAATGTTCGCAACGGGGCAGCTATATACACATATTTTTAAACATTATCCATTTATAGATATTTTAACTTTAGCCCTAGGATATATTTGGAGAACACTTTCAGGATGCATTCTTATTAATCAACCTTTTGTCTCGGCTTGGTTAATCTTGGCGATTTACGAAGTCGCCCTATTTCTTGTCATTGCAAAAAGGAAAGGGGATTTGGTTGGGCTAGGAAAAAAGGAGGACGCTATTAAACATAAGAAAATTTATAATACCTATTCTGAAAAGTTATTGGACCATTTCCATGTGATAACGGCAGGAGCAATTTTTATCACGTACAGCATTTACTTAATATTCAAGTTTGATCTAGAATTTGATGATGTCTCTGCTATAACCTTCCAATTCTATGAATATCTTTCAATTTTCACCATCCCTATTGTTCTTTATATACTTATGAGATATATGTACTTAACCATTGCTAAACCCGAAATTGCCCGTAATCCTGAAAAAGCCTTTTTTGATAAGGGCATCTTGATAGCAGGGCTCATTTTTGGAATTATCCTATTAAATGCATTTTATTTTGAAGAGTTCTACGCCATTTTCGAGGCAATTGCCGATCTATTTTCTTAATATGTGAGATTATGAGAGATATAAGATTAGATTTACATATTCATTCAGTATATTCCGAAGATTCTTCAATAAGTATAGATGATATCATAACCTATTCGAAAAAAAAGGGATTAGATGGGTTTGCGGTCTGTGATCATGACACTCTAGGGGCATATGAGCAATTGATGCCCAGGGCCCAGAAAAAGGGCCTTATTGCCATCCCTGGCATGGAGATCAAGACGAGTATCGGTGAAGTCATTGGCCTTTTTATTGAACGGGAAATCGATATTGCTAACAATGACTTCTTTTCAATTGTAAAAGAGATAAAAGAAGTAAATGGGTTAGTAGTTATTCCCCATCCATATGATTTTTTGAGGAGGAACCATTTGAAAATGAGCCTATTGAACGATAATATCATAAAAAAGTACATTGATGGGATAGAATTAATCAATTCACGTATATTATTCTCAAGCTGTATTGAAAAGGCGAGAAGATTTAAAAAAACCCATACATTATTTGAAACGGGAGGTTCAGATGCCCATCACAGAAAAGAAATTGGCAATGGATATACACTTATAAAAAATATGAATAAGTGCTCTCTTCATGCTATAAAAAGGAAATTAATGGAGAAACAATCGAAAAGTCTGGGTAAACGGAGTTCTCCGCACTTTCATTTTGTTTCCATTTTCAATAAGATCTTACAAGGGACTTTACCCGTTTTGGATGTAGATATTTTTTAATATCGAGACTTTTTACTCACTTGAAAAATAGTAATTATAAAGTATTTTGATCAAGATTAATATTCTCCTTCTTAAGGTTACAT
>CAZDJH010000089.1:0-11233 GCA_964505645.1 uncultured archaeon
CTCCGAATACCGCACTTCAAGCGCTTATCACGGGTTTTAAGCTCTTCTTTCCCCCTTCGAACCGTTTTCCTGCAGAGCCCCGTGATCTCTGCTGCTTTTGATACCCCGCCGTGTCCGAACGCCCTTGCCAAAAAACCCGCGAAAATCCTCCTGTCCCGCTCATTATAAACGCTTTTCAGAAAATTTATATCCTTTTTTAGCGTCTTCTCCTCTTTTTCGTACAACTCTTTGGGAAGATATCCAAAGAGTTCCCTATACCTGGCTCTTCCTGAGGGAATCCCCAAATCGACTACTTCAATTGTCGGAGACCCAATAAAATCAAATAAAGTGTATTGAATTATTATTCCCATTAAGCTGATTATTTTATAAGCCATATTATTATCGGATCTTAATCCTTCTTGATATTTTGTTATGAAAATTAACGATAATCTTATATATAATAAAGGATTATATCTATTTAAGCCTTTTGGGCGGGTGAACTGAGGGGATTTGCTATTTTAGGTTCTTGATATAATTTCGACTCTTCTGTGAAGAATTTTAATTAGGATATTCAACGAAGACTTCATAAATTGAGAGATTGGAGCCTTGAGAAGATTAAAAAAAAAAGTGAAGTTTTTATTAATGTGGGGAAATTATTTTTGAACAACTCCTTAAATATTTTAAAATCATTATTTTTTAACTATTTACGACGCAGAAAATAATTTCACATAACTGCATCGAGTTTTAATTTCCGGGGATGATAGTTTGTATTTCATTATAAATTTTACTACTGCGCGCTAGAATTCTTTAAATGTGCTAAAAAAGGTATTGTGCGTGACTCGCTTCCGTAAAAACCTCCAGAACCATTCCATTGGATTTAGATCGGGTGAATAGGGCGGTAAAAACATGAGCTCGAGCCTGTTTTTATTGGCTTCTAAAAATGGTTTTAACGCTTTGGCATGGTGCGCGCGGGCATTGTCCAATACAATTACAAGTTTTTGGGCTTTCGAATGCCTATAAAGGAGTCCTTCTAAAGAATGTTGAAATTGGGCTGCCCTTAATGTTTTTGAGAGCGCAACGTACACCTTTCCCTCATGCGGGTCAACTGCTCCAACCAGATGCTGCCGCTTTCGACCTCCATAGGTGGATATCTCGGGCTGTTGACCTTTCAGGGTCCACATGCGGGTAATAGTCGGTGAAAACTGTATGCTCGCTTCATCTTGGAAGAGAATTACATCGTTCGGTCCAAGCGAATCGAGTTTTTTTTGACCTCATCTTTGAATGCTTCCTGTTCTTCCGTATTTGCCTTTGGAAACTTATATCTCGGATGTTGAAGGGAAAAGCCCAGTTCATGGAGTAAGTATTGGCATCGGCGTACTTTCAGTGAGACATTAAACTTTCTTTTGATGTGTTCCGATACATGTTTGCCTTCCCAGTTGCTGAATTTATAGCCCAACTCGCGGGGGTGTGTTGCCACGTCCCGTTTGAGCTCCTCTTTCTGTTCCTCTGAAAGCCTTGAGGGGCGCCTCGGAGGCGAATTTATGATGATCCCCTCAATTCCCTCATCATTGAAGGCATTAACCCATAATTGAACCGACCTTGTGGACATTTTAATCGTTTTTGCGACCTCGCCGCAATTACGCTTTTCATGCATCAATACTAGAGAAAGATATCTGACCTTCTGCTTGGCATTTTTCTCCTTTTTATATAACTCAACAAGCCCCTCATAGTTCGGCGACGTTCTTGTTATGCGAAGTTTATTCATGAATCTAAATGCGGCGAATCTCCTTTTAAAAGGGTGTGATATGTTGGTGATAAAACACGAAGTTATTTAATTCGTTATAGATATATATAAATTCTTTTTTTATCCTTAATTTTAATATATTATATTAGATTTGAGTAGAAAAAAGAAAATTTTAAGAACCCAGAAAAATATTCAATTAGTAAGAAATCAAAATTAGGTTAAAATTAATTTTAATAACTAAGAATTCTTATATTATTCTAACACATCCCGATCTCAGAGAAAATGTCAAACCAAATGATGAGTAAATCGGAAGTTCCGTTAAAAGAAGAAGACATCCAAGAGCGTGCAATAAATTCCAACGGATTGGTGTCTGTTATTATTCCTGTTTATAACGAAGAAAAAACGATTAAAAATGTACTTCAGAAACTTCCGACTAACTCTCATCTCGAGATCGTTTTAGTTGACGATGGATCCACCGATCTGAGTACTAAAAAAGCCAAAGATCTTGAACGAAATGATATACGTATCATCAAACATCCCACCAATAAAGGCTATGGAGAAGCAATTTTAACAGGATTTAGAGCATCCAAAGGAGATATAATTGTGACGCTGGATTCCGATGGACAACATAATCCCCAAGAGATAGAAAAAGTAATTGAACCTCTTTTAGAAAATCAAGCAGACGTAGTAATTGGATCACGATATTTAGGGAGATGTTATTATTCTGTTCCAATTACTACTCGCATAGGTGAATTTATGATAAACTTAGTTCTTAGGGTTTTGTTCGGTCTTAATATTGGGAATAATCAAAGCGGTTTTCGAGCTTTTAAAAGAGAAACTTTAAAATTCTTCAGTAATATGCGAAATAATGGGATGGGCTTCACAACCGAGCTATTATTCAAGTCTGGGTTTAAGAATTTAAGGGTAATAGAAGTTCCGATTGAAATGTACCCCCGGACGTATGGATCATCTTATGTACAATTATTAAGGATTATGATGTCGATTGGTTCATGCATTTTACATTATTTTTTTAAGAAATTATGCAATTTAAAAGTTTAAGATGAATAATAAAAAAACAATATACATCACACTGGATATAGAAAAAGACTATGGAACTGCATTAAAGGAAGAAAATTATTATGCACTTGAAAATTTCCAAAGACTCCATAGATTTTTGAAAAAATATAATATTCCCATAACAATATTTATTCAAACAAAAATTTTAGAATTAAATCTATTTCCCAAATATATAATTACTGATTCAATTGAAGTTGAATTAGGAACCCATTCGTATTCTCATAGTGTTAGGAAAAACATTAATTTAGAAGAGGAAATAAAAGTAAGTAATGAAATATTTAAAAGTTATTTTGGGAAAAATCCAAAAGCTTTTAGAGCGCCAGACGGAACTATCAATTTAAAGGATTTAAAGCTCTTAAAACAATATGGATACGAGTATGATTCCAGTATTTTCCCAACTATCCGTCCGAATAGATTTAATTATATTAATTTTAAAAAGCTACCTTTTTTTTCTTATGAGGATATTTTTGAAGTACCATTTTCAATTCTTAGTCCTGAATTCCCATTTCCGATTTCTCTAAGTTATCTGAAATTGTTTGGTAAAATCTATTTAAGACAAGCTATAAATAGCAGATCAACGAATTGGACTGTTTTTGGTATGCATCTCCACGATCTTTATCCCCCTATTCGTTCATATAATAAGTTACCACCTTTCTATAAACTGATTTATAGAAGGAATTTCAAAAAAGGATTTTCCCTTTTCAAACAGTTTGTATTAGGAAATAAAAAAAGGGGAGCAAAATTTGATATTCTCTCTAACTTGGTAAAAAAATTAAGTAGTTCTGATAATATTAATTAAAAACGTTCTTCGGAAAAAAACTTCTTAGATAGAGAATATATACAATAAAATATCAAGAAATAGAAATCTTAGATAAAATCTTATTTACATTTTAATTAAGTTATCTATATTTTTTAATTAGATAAGATTTGACCTCTTTTCAATCTAGGGAGAATTTTAAATGCGTTAATATTATTAACAATAAACTTTACATCATCAATATAACCTAAATCTTCTAAGTGTTTTCTTGCCTTTGATTCTAGAATGTTTGAATTTATCGCATCATTATCAATTGATATATTGCCGTAGATACTTCCATATAAGGAGATGCCCACAATCATATCTTCTCTAAGGCCATAATTACCGCCACACATAATAACAGAGATATCTCGTTTACTTAATTTTTCTTTTGCAAATTCTAAATTTATTGATGAAACTAAAAAAGCTTCCTGGATTGTGCATAGAATATTAGTAGCATTTGTTGTTTTTATTACCATATTTTTATATTCTTTTTCTGCTTGGGTTAAAAAGTTAAAAATTCTTGAAGGGGAATTACCCAAGTCAAATCCTTTTATTTTAATTCCATTTTTTTCACCAATCAAGAGATAATCATTTTTCTTATAATAATCAATATTTTTAAGTCCGTTGATTGGAATTACCTTTTGGATTCCACAGTCCAGAGCAACTGTTATCGTGCTTGTTGCTCTTAGAACATCAACTACAACAGGAATACCATTACCTAGCTTAGTAAATTTTACCAAAAGTGTCCCCCCTTATCCCCTTTCTAAGCGTCTCTAATGGAATTACATCATCAGGTTTAATATTTCCGAAGTTCACGCTAGGGCCAAAATTAAGGATGAGCCAAACTTGCTGGTTTTTTTGGGGGGCCTCAAAAATAATATTCTCTAATCCTATTCCTTTTACTATTTCCCTTGCGAATTCTTCTCGTATTGTACAGTTTTCATTAAAAACTCCCAACTTTCCAGAAGAGCGGGCTTCCATTATTACTTTAGTTGCTCCTGCGTTTAAATCACTCCTCGCCTCCATGACTCTATCTTCAAGACATAATTTCCTATCTAAATTAGGATCTTTCTTACCAACCTCCGAGTATACCTTAAATCCATAACTTTTTGCCTTTTTTATTAATCCTCCCTTTTGCTCACAATCGATATCTAGTTTCCCATTTGAAACCTCAATTGACGTAAAACCTAATTCGTTCATTTTTTCAAGGAATTCTTCGACTTTGTTTTGAGAATATGCGATTTCCATTAGAGTGCCCCCGTTACATACTTCAATTTCATTATCAATATAAAGATTTATCTTTTTTTTTAGAAAATCCTCCGAACAGATAATAGGTGTTCCCCATCCCAATTTGATAATATCAATCCATTCATGAGTATTTATCAAATCTTTAGCTTTTTGCAATCCAAAACCATGATCCAGAACACTTGTTAATCCATTATTTCGAGGTTTTTTTTCCCTTTTAGGTATATTTAGAAATTTAAATACCATATAAATCGCCTAAAATTTTTATTAAGTTAATGTTTTAGTATGGATTCCACATTCTCCCCCGCATTTACTAGTGCCTTTCCATCGACCATCTCTTTCCGTTATTCCTCCAGGGTTAGAACAAGGCGCACACCCCAACGAACGGTAGCCTTTTGTGTACCAAGGATGGACATCTATATCTCTAATCGCTATATATCTCCAAACGTCAGCTTCGGTCCATTCTAAAATTGGATTAACTTTGATTAACCCCCCCCTATTTTCTACTTCCTGATAATCTTTCCTTGTTCTTCCTTCTGTATTCCTAAGACCACAGATCCAGCAGTCTAAATCCTTAACTGCGACTTTAGTAGGGTCTACCTTAAGCATTCTACAACATTCATCTGGATCTACATCATAGATCTCATGTCCCGTTCTTTCCCTTACCTCATCTGCCTTTTTATTAAATTTCTTTGGAGATAATAATTTAATATTAATGTCTTTCCCTCTAAATTCTTCAAGGATAAAATTTCCAACATAATATACTTTTAGGGGGATATTCATTTTCTTTTTCATTTTGACAAGATAATCAAACGTCGCCTTAGGTTTGTATCTGGTCATAATAGAAAACACGGGGATATCTTTCTTTACTTGCTGGGCTAAATCAAGCGTGAGGATACTGTCTTTTCCAAAACTACAGGCAACGGCATGTCTGGGATACTTCTCAATGCTTTTTTTAATTACTTCTTTTGCGTGTTGTATTTTTTTAATCATATTGTTTAGAATAAAAAGTTATTTATAAACCTTTGTCTCCTAAGGAAATTCTCTATCCTATGAGGGAAAGATTTAAATGAAATCCTTCCTACTTATCTATTATGTGGTTAGATTTGTTAAAGGCTTCTTTAAAAAATAATTTTGGTAAAACATTAAAGAGTATTATTTCTAAACTTGGAAAAACGATAATTGAATTTTCAGAAGAAACGGGAATTCCAGAGGGAACCATATATAAAGTAATTTCTGATGAAGAGAGAGACTTCAGACGGTCAACATTAGTTCAGATAGTTAATGGGGTTAAAAAATTAGAAGGTTATAGTAGCAGTAATTTTATCGGGATTATCACATCGAGAGGTGCTTTAGATTCGCTCGGGAGAAAAATTAAAATAAATGGAAATGAGTTTGAAGTGAAGGAATATCCAGCTACAACGATCGAGGAAGAAATAATTCAAGGAATAAAAGCAGAAAAGGAAGGCGTTATTGGGTTAGTGTGTGGTCCTATAGCAGCTACAACCTTGGAGAGAATTGTTGATATACCAATCACATCTTTGAAATTTGAAGAAGGGCCTTTAGTAAATTCAATACAAAATCTAATTAAAAAAATTTAAATATTTTTGATAGGAATGAAGAATAAACACAAGTGCTGTTATTGTGGATGTAGATTAAAAAAAAGATCATTTTTTTTAGTTAAAGAAAGAAAACTTTGCCAAACATGTTTTATTAAATATATGAAAGGGGAAAAATTGATTGAAAATAAGCTTTCTAAAGATTAAAAGAGCCCCTTGATGTTATTAATTTAAATTATAATGGAATAACATCATTATGAATGAAATAAAAAATGCTATCTTTTTTCTCCAGAAAAGCTTCTTTTTCCAGTTATAACTTTAATTAATAACTTAACCATATGGATTAAGGCACCAATGGTCGGAAGAGGATCCTTTAAACTAATAATCGCATATTTTGAATGCAAAAATGATTTTAGAAAAGGCAGAATTGCTTTGAATTTTCCACTCCTTAAATTATCGAGTAGCCATAATATATCGCCTGGTAATAGCCATCTTAGCTTGAGATCTTCTTTATAAAGTCCTTTTTGGACACCAATCTTTTTGTTTTTCAATAGTAAATAATGCAACCATGGGATATTTACACCACTTAATATTGTTAATGGGAGTGATCCCCAATATCTTCCATTTATCTCCATTAAGTAGAATTCCCCATCGTCTTTAGACTTTATAAATTCTATCATTGCTGGTCCGGTCCATTCTAATTCCTCTACTAAAGCTTTAGTATATTTAAGCATTTTTTGATTAGGTTTGATACTTTTTGCTAAAGTGAATGCACCCCCCTCTTTTGGAAATGTTCTTATTCTTTTGTTTTGGAAATAAGCTATTAACTTTCCCTGCTTTGCTAAAATTACTGTATCGAAAATTTTTCCATTAATATAAGTTTGGATTAGTGGTAATTTATCTCTGAGATAGACATTTTGTTTTAATAATTTTTGAAATTTTTTTACTAATTCAACGGGTGAAAATGCATAATTTATACTCTTTATTTTTATCATATGAAGATTTCCCAACTTATCCCAATAGCTCTTGCTTCTGGGCTTTATGACAACAGGATAGGATAATTCTTCAGAAATCTCTTTAATTTGATCTTCTGAATTTATAGAATGTGTTTTGGGGTAAGGCACATTTACTTTTTCGGCAATCTCGAAAGTCTTCCTTTTATCATAAGTTTTTATGAATCTTTCCCAGTTTTCAACACCAACTAAGACACCTAATTCTTCAAAATCAGATTTGTATTTAGAGAGAATAACTGATGTACTATCTATTGCTGGAAAAATAGCAGAGATATTATATTTTTCGATCCCTTTCTTTAAATCATTGAGAAAGCGAAAATAATTATTATTTGGATTTGAATACTTATATATATGAGATTTATATTTAGAAAGTGTACTGGGTAATAATTTAGAATAAGCTCCAGCAGTTATTTTTAAGTTTCTTTTTCCCAATGACCTGATTATTGCTAGAGATGTTTTATCCTCACTATCTAATACAAAGATATTCTCCATAAGAAGTATTCAATTATCTGGTATATATTTATTCATGAATGAGTATTAATAAATTTCTCTTTCAATTATTATTTAACGTCAATATCTGTATCTAATTTTTTCATTTCTGATTTTATATAATCTTTCATTTTTAACGGATTAAATGAATCAAGGATATATAAGAGATCTTTCTTTTTGATAGATCCATTGATAATCAGAAATCCAAAGTAAAAGCCGATTAATATTAGAAAAATAAAACAAGAAAAATTAAAATTAAAATTAAATTGAGTAATAAAAAATGAAATTAGAATTAATATAAGTATTGTTATTAAATTTCGCTTTTCTCTTTTTTTTGTTTTTCCTAATCCAAAATTCTTCTGACAATAAATTCTAAAAATGTATGATTTAGGAATAATAAATACCCACCTAATAAATGCAATTGCTAGGAGATTTAAGATTTGAGTGAAAAAAATCCAAATAATTATTGAAAATAAAAATTCAAGAATATTTAGGAATGTGTAAATTTTATAATCTTCACTCGCTAAAAATAATGGTATATATGAATATACTAATGGATATTCCAATAAAGAGATGAGAAATAATTGAAAAAGTATCAATCCATTTATATAATAAAAATTTCCAAAGAGTAGTTTTATAATTATCTCTGAAAAAATTAAGCCTCCAATAATTATAATACCATTCAATATAATCATATATTTTTGATATGTGTTAATTAGGAATCTTAATTGATTGATTTTTTTATTTTTTAATAACCAACTATAATTAGGAATTAATAGCATCTGTATAGTTCCATGAAGAATAGTTATCATTTCAAAAAGTGTTGAAAATGTAAGATAAACACCTAAAAGATCTTCTTCGAAGTAAATCAGAAAGAAGAAAGTTCCTAAGCTTTTCGTTAAGGTTATAAAGAAAGTTGGGACAAAAAATCCAAAACCCGCTTTAAGATATTCACTTAATAAATCTAAACTTACTTTTGTTAATTTAAACTCACGACTAACTAATAAAAATAATAGAAATTGGAAAATACCACTTAGTAAACCAACAAATATATATAATAAGAAACTTCTAAAAAAAAGAATTGCTATTAATGAAAAGATACCCGCAAGAAAATTGCTAAGAATTATTGGAAGATTTACCCTTACAACTTTTGTTTCCCCCCATAAACTCAATGAATATATAGAGCTTAGAGATTTTCCAAAAATCCTTTGAAAGTAAATCAAAATAATAATTATTATCTGATTATATGATGAGGATAATATTCCAATTGAAATTTGTATAAAAAGAATACAAAAAGTTATAATTGTTGAGAAAAAAATTAAAATAATTTTAATTATAAGAAAAGAAGTAAAAACTACATTCTTATTTTCTGATTCAGCAATCTTTTTTATTTGAACTCTATCAACCCCAAGGTCAGATAATAGTAGGAAAATTGCCATTATAGAAACGGCTACTTGATAATATCCAAAATTAGTAGGAGAAAATATATTTACAGCAATAATAAATATAACTGCGTTAAGAAATCTCACAGAAAAATTTGATAGAAAGGCTAATAGACTTTTTCTTCCAAGCATTATGATGGATTAGTATTTAATACATTTCTTAATAATTTTTCTAATATTCATGTTTAAATTTTATTATAACACTAATTAATTAAAGATATATCATACTCCAAAATTAGGTAATTATACTTTTTAGGTGATAAATCACCAATCCAATTAAAGATTTTTTGTTCTATTTCTCATCCCGATAAGCCATCTTCTCCAAGAATATGAATTGATCTCATTATTATATTTAAGATATAGATTTTATATCCATATGTGTGCTTTAGTAAATTACTAAATCACTATACTCCCCTCTTTTTAATAGATTAAATAATTATGTATATATAATGACTGAACCCAAGAATTTAGATGAGAAAGTTCCCGTAAAGTTTGAACTTAATAGAAAAAGAGGAGAAGAAACCGATTCAAGTAAAGAAAGTTGCCCTCATCCCTTTAAGCTTGTAAAGGACGGGCTTGATAATTTAGAGAGTGGGGATAAGCAGAGGTATAAGTGTAATCAATGCGGTTCCCGTCTGGGAAATAGGGACACCATCGAGAGGGTTAGGAAATACAAGGCAAGCGCTAAAGAGCTGATATATGACTTTTTTTTTCATGAAGTCCCCGATTTCTTCCATTGCCGATAAATACGGAATACCCCAACCGAAGGTCAGCGAATATAGAAAACTGGTAATTCGGCAAGTATATTCGCAAAACAAGGAAAAGTTAGAACATCCGAACCGGGCGCTCCATGATGGTCTGATGTTTGCCGATGAAACGTTTTTTGGCAGCAAAGATAACCATAATATGGAAGTGGAGTTTGTATCCGCGGAATCAGAGGTCTTGGCCGTAGGGCCCGTAGTACAAGATGACATGTTCCGTTACATTAGTGATGCCTTCTATAGTATTGGAGAAGACACCCGTTCCGAACTAAAAGTATTCATAAGCGACGGGGAGCCGTCATATAAGCGGTTAATGAAGGGCTTAAGTGGGGATATAATCCATGTCCAGCAGTTCCATGATCCAGATAAACGGGGAACCGTATTAATTAATAAATATGAGCATCTGGGAGCTCATATCCTCCAATATCAAATAAAGACGCATTGGAAGATCTTTTCCAAAGGAAAGCATAAATTAAAGGTCAATTGGTCAATAAAACTCATCAAGGGGCAAATGTACTCCAAGAGAGGGCGTCCCACCAATGAACAGATAAGGGAGACTTGGAAGGCGTACCACGGCCAGCAATGGCGACAAAAATACGAGAAATACAAGGAATACAAATTGGGAGAGGAAGGAACGGCAGAACTGTTTATCAATCCCGAAACAAGTAAAGTCTCGCTCGGTGCGGGCTCACATGTTTGGATGACCGAAATGCTTACGCCCTTGTTGAAATTGTTTAGAGGAAAGTGCGTCAGTTCTAATGTAGTGGAAGGAGTTCATTCGCGGAATAAGCGTCATCGGCACCTCAGAAAGCAGCAAGACCCCATTTTCCAGCATCAAGAGTTCCTGTTGTATGCCTACATTTCGGAGCACGGGCATTTACCTCAGTTTTTGCTTCACGGGAAATATCTGTGGAAATATCTTACGAAACCCGAGGAGCCTGAGCGTGTCTCGTACGAATTACGCTCTAACGAGCAGCATGTAATCCAAACCTCGCTGATGCCCTTTGTCGCCTCTTGAAAAAGTTTTTATAAAATGAAAGGCATAATCACCAAAATTAGATTTTTCTATTTATTTACGACGCAGAAAATAATTTCACATAACTGCATCGAGTTTTAATTTCCGGG
>CAZDJH010000090.1:0-11171 GCA_964505645.1 uncultured archaeon
ATTCAAGTCTAAATGATCACTAGTCTATTTTAATAATATTGGTAATTTGGTATTAAATACATAATAAAATGATTTCAATACATATAAGTCTTTTCACTAGTGGAGCGAAAGGAGTGCGTTCGTTTTCATTTATTTCGGATATGTGGTGTATAATGGTTTTTTCCTTTTTTAGAAACAAATTTCGCATTTCCAACGATAGATTCTCTTAATAACAAGGAAAACGAAATCTTATAAAAGAATTTTTACGAAAAACAGAATGCATAAAAGAAACGCCCTCTTTCCCATTGTATCAAATGATTTTATGCCAGATTTAATCTTTGCAACAAACCAGAGATTAATATCGGGAGAGCAATTGTAGCATCGCACCACACGCTCACATATCGTGAATTCAGCGAGTATTTTCCCCATGATTTTGATTCAGAGATTGTGCAGCCCGATAAACCACCATCATATTCCGTTGCGGTGTGAATCCTGACAGAGTAGTTATATCCCATCGTTTCCACTTTATCTAATTGATCTAAAAGGGGAAATACTTGTTGAGCCCAGTTTCTGGGAACTCCACCACCAATGATGAAGGTACCATATTCTTTTGAGCGACGGATTATGTCAGCAAAATTGAGAACGTCTTTTAAAATATCAACTTGGAAATTAAATCCCTCTCTTACGGAATATTTAATTAAATTAAGCGCAAATTCAGAATCGGAGAATGCTGGGGTAAAAACAGGGATTTCATTTGCTGCCGCAACCGACAGAATGCATCGATTATCAATTTTGATTCCGAGTTTATAAAATAATTCAGATGGGGTGATCTCAACCTCTTTTTGTGGAAATAATTCCTTGATTAACTGGAATATCTCATCTTCGGCGGTTTTATAATTTTCTTCTGGAAGAAATACATCGTAAATCCGATTTATTCGATTTTCAAAGAGTTCCCCATCACTGACCTCCGAGCTCCCGATAAAATGTCCAACATCCGAAAACACATCAACCAAGTCGTGAATGATATTTGCGCCTGTAGAGACGATCACATCAATCAAGTTATATTCTAAAAGGGTACAAATTATTTCTCCCATTCCAGCGGGTACCATCGCACCGCTTAACGTTAGTACGGTGAGGATATCTTTGTTCGAGACCATTTGATAAAGCACTTCGAAAGCTCTTCCTAGATTTCTTCCTTGAAATCCACATTTTTGAAGTTTTAGCAGTAAATCCTCAATATTTTCCACCTTTTTAACCTTGAATGGAACAATCTTCCCACTAAGATAATCATCATTCTTTTCATGAGACATTTTTAACATCACTCTTTTTTATTTACTTCTTGAGATAAAAACTTTCCTAAGATTTAAAAATATCGATAGGATTCCATATTGTCTTACTGAATTATGAACCATAGAAATTAGTTCGATTAAAGTTTCAATCCATTTGAATTATAAAATTACACGGTGTTTATTGATGTTATTATAGCATATATCTCTTGTCTGATTCTGTAGTCAAGGTGAAGTTTCGATTATTTAAGCATTATTTATGAATGATCGGTTAAGTTTAAATTTATTAAAATAATAAATATATTATCGTCAATCAATTTATATCACAGATGTTTATATTATGTCATTTGTTCCAAAAAAGGTATTCTTTGTAAAAGGGAAAGGATTTCACCGATCCAAACTCGCCTCCTTTGAGGAAGCCCTTCGAGATGCCGGAATTGAAAAATTTAATTTAGTGAGCGTATCTTCTATTCTACCACCTTATTGTATCGAAGTTCCCAAAGAGGATGGATTAGCTCAACTTAAAGCTGGTCAAGTTGTTTATACTGTCTTAGCACGGTCAAGTTCTAATGAATATAATCGGCTTATCTGCGCCTCGATTGGTGCGGCAAAACCGGCAAATAAGGGACAATATGGATACCTAAGTGAGCATCATACGTATGGTGTTAAACCTGAGAAAGCGGGGGATACTGCAGAAGACCTTGCGGCAGAAATGTTAGCAACTACCTTGGGAGTTCCCTTTAATTCTGAAGCCGATTATGATGAGAAAATGAAAACATTTAAGATGATCGGAAAAATCATCGAGACCAAAAATTATACCGCTTCAGCCACAGTAAGAGATGAAGATGAATGGGCAACAGTATTAGCGGCTGCGGTTTTTATATTGTAGGCTTTTTCCGATTTTTCTATTCTATAATTTATTTTTAGATTCATAATTAAGATTATATATTTTCTCCTTAATTTTCTGATTTCGTAAACATTTTTATTTGCAGATCGCTATAGAGAAATAATATTAATTTTAAAATATTCGGAGGGGTTAATATGGATGATATAATGCAATTAGAGGTTCATGGCTCCATCATGCTAGTTACAGGAATGGTACTGGTTTTAATTTGGTCTTTTTTTCGATTGGAATGGTGGTCTGCGGTATTTGGCTTTCTGTCAGTATTTTTCTTAATTGAAGCAATCTGGCATTACGGCGTTGCAGATTATAAAAGATATAAGAATGAAAGCAATAAGGAATAACTGCCTAATTCCAATTCTTTTTTTTATTATTTTAATCAGCAAAAGTTACTTTATTCTTCTCTAAAACCCATATATCAATGAAAAATGATTGTAATTGATGTTCATCAGGAGTAAATTCATTATGAACAGTCGATTTTGGGATCCATGCCTCAATTCCATCTTGAAACTGAATTAATAATGCTTTTTTTGTAATTCGCTGGATTTTACCACTTACTTTCTTGGAGGGCTTTTGGTTAGAACCATAATCAAGAGGAAATGATGATTCTTCAACATATAAGTTGTTATTTGACTTTGAGCCCGGAGAATTTTGATAATATGATTGATTTGAATTATTGGTAGGGGAATGTTTTAGAGACATGATTTTTTCATTATTTATCTTATTGCCAGCAATTAAGTTTTTGTGTTTTGAGGATGGTACTATGTGGTTTTTAGATTTCTTAGAACTTGTATCGGAAGATAAGGACCCAGGGTTTGATCTTAAACCGGTCGCAAATTCAATCTTCTCTTCTAATAAGTGCTGTAAGAGCAATTGGAAGATTTCAATTTCGGGAGATTGTAATTTCTTGGCATACTCGCCTATATTGGCCCAAAGGATGTCTTGTTGCCACTTGAACGAGATGGACGTTCCTTCTTGATAGTTATGGTAAGTAGACCAAGAAATACGTCGCTTGTTAAGTACCTTAAGAATCATAACTATCTCTCCTAAAGAGATTTTAATGTTTTTGCCCTCCCCTTGCGATGGTTTCTCCCATACATTCCCTCCCTTGCGCTTAATACACTGAATGAAGATATAATCGTCAAACTTAGAGGAACTTTGAACCATTAATGCCGCATTCTGTCCAAAAAAGCTTTGATTATGAGAATCGGTCATTATTATTACCTCAAGTTTAAAATATTTAAATAAACACATTTTATGTATTTTTCAAATTTAAATTAGGACTTTATGATACAATCACAAAGCTAAAAATGATATTTATAAAAAGCAGAGTTTCAATCCATTATAGAAACGAAGGTTAGACAGCGAGTTTTTTGAAAAGAATAGTCAATTTAGTAGAATTTAAAGCGGGAATGCTCAATAGTGATTGGTTAGGGATTTCTAAGGCGGTTGATGTAAGCGGTGTTGTGCTGATTAGCAACCGGTTCGGGAATTTATCTATGAATAGCGTAGTATGGCGCCCATTAAACGTGCTATTTTGATATTTAATAATGTGGCATTCATTTAAATTGAACAAGAAGCCATTGGCTGCGCTGCTCACTTCAATTTCCTTTAGAGTCGCCTCTATTGCTTTTTCTAGAGTTTTTTGGGAACGAAAATTATCCAAAATGGTACATAAATACCTTTTCGTGTCTAAATCGGTGTTTTTTTGTATTTTGTGGAGTTTAGCATCGTTTAAATCGGGAAAGGAGCTCATCTTGATTGTTCCATTGTGGACAAGGCAATATTTTCCCTCAACATTAATCGGATGGACATTTTGTAGTCTCCGCTCACCAAAAATGGATTTCCTAGCATGTATTATGAGAAAGCGGGTTTTTAGAGTTAACAAATCTTGCCAATTGAATTTATAAATTGGTTGTAGAGATCTTTTTATTACCAGTTGTTGAGAATCGTTAGTAATATAAGAAACACCCCATCCCGCACCATGGTGCCCGATAAGATCATAGTTGTTAAAATAACCCCAATGGCAAGATTTTATAAAAGATCTTAAGATTTCCATCGAAATAGTTCTCGGTTGCAAAGAATACTGCAAAATCATCCGACACATAGTAAGTAGGTCCAGTCCTTTTTGCTGTTTACCTAAAATATTTTATTATGTTTAAACTTCATTAAGAACTGATAAAGCTTTAAGAGAAAAATTTTTATACTCTAAAGTATTCTTTTTGAATTAATTACCTATTCATATATCTATTAACATGACGATTAGAAAATCTATAAATGAAATTAGAGCAAGGGTAGCTCGTAAAGTAATTAATAAGCGTGTTATAAAACCTCTCATCTTAATTGCATTTGGGTTATATCTAACTTTATTGATTATCGGACATATAATTGCGACCATCACATCAAATTATAATATTTTGGATAACTGGATCTCCGATTTAGGCGGGGGAAAATATACTCCTGCGCCCTTTCTTTACGATACTGCTTGTATAATTGCAGGTTTATTTACTATTCCGTTTTTCTTTTATATGGAAAAGTTTCTCACGCCTGATTTAAATAAGATCACCCGCATGAGGGTTCGAATCGCTGAATCGGCCTTTATCTTCGGAATTTTAGGAGCAATTTCCTATATAGGTGTGGGCATTTTTAGCGAAGATAGAGACTTTGGAATGCACCAATTGGTATCAGAATTAGCCTTTGGAGGCTTTGCGATTAACGCCTTTTTAACTGGCTGGTTTGCACTTCTTTATAAAACCAGAATACCGAAAGCACTTGGATTATACGGAGTTATAGGACCAATAACTATGATTATTTTGTTTATAGTCATTGGAAATCCATTATTTGAGTGGCTATTACTCTTTTCCATATTAGCTTGGGTCATCCCACTTTCAATTTTCATATTTTGATATCAATCTCATATATCTGTATTCTTTTTCTTATATTTGGATTGGAAATTGTCGCAACTTATAGTAAAAGTTCTCATTTAGGGAGACTTTTTTATAATTAAGTAAGAATACGAAAAAATACCTTTTTCTAAATATTTCCTATGTAACCTCAATATACATAATCTCCAGCAATAGTTCCAAAAGTTACGGGTAAAAATATCCCAAGAAAAAAAAAAGGTTCAATGTTTTTCCAATAAGAATTCATTATCCTTGCTCATTTCAAGAAAAATAGTTTTTAACTTAATATTTTTTTTTAGGAATTTATTAATATAGCTGTAGGAATTATAAGTATTAATAGTAATAGGTCCCGCTATAAAATGTTACGGAAAAAAGATTTAAAGACAACTCATGATTTAAAGAAGATATTTGAAACCGTTAATGATCATCTTTATGCGAAATTAAAGAAAACTGATACTGATACCAGAAATCGAGCAAAACAAATAATAAATCTCTTATTATGTAAGTTATATGATGAAATCAAAAAAAAACCAGAGGATTTTTTAGATTTTCAAATTAAAAAAGGAGAAACCCCAAAAGATCTATTCAATAGAATTACAATATTTTTCCAGGATGAGGTTAGAGCTAAATATCATAAAATCCTTACAGACCAAGATAAAATTAACCTGAATCCGGAACTTGTATACTTTTTTGTGAAAAATATTCAAGATTATTCCCTTCTAAACTCCTCTAAGGACATATTAAAGGACTCTTTTGAAATATTCGTAAGTAAAGCTTTAAAAGAAGAAGGAGGTCAGTTTTTTACACCTCAAAATATCATTAAATTTATGGTTTCCTATATAGATCCCGAGATTGATTCGAAGATTTTGGACCCCGCATGTGGGCACGGAGGTTTCTTACTTCAAGTAAAGGAGCTCATATGGTCGAAAATTGAAGATAAAAACGTGGATAAGGTAAAAAAAGCGGAGCAAAAATTACATTCCATATCAAACTTGTATGGGATAGATAAAGATTTATTCTTAGTAAAAATTTGTAAGCTGTATTTGGATATTTTAAGCGGCGGAGATTCTAAGATTTACTGTGAAGATTCTCTAAATCCTTCTAAGTATGAAGAAGAAGTTAAAAGTGAAATACAAAACGGGAAATTCGATGATATATTCACTAATCCCCCTTTCGGCGCAAAAATTCCCGTTGATGACAAGAAGCTCCTGCATACTTATGATTTAGGACATGTTTGGAAAAACTATTCCGAAGACGGGTGGGAAATGACAGAAAAAATTAAAAAGAGTCAGCCTCCCCAGATTCTATTTATAGAGCGATGTGTCAAATTGCTTAAAGAAGGAGGAAAACTCGGAATCGTATTACCGGAGGGAATCTTCGGAAATCCTTCAGACAGATATATTTGGGAATATCTAAAACAGAAAGGGAGGATATTAGGGGTTGTTTCTTTAGATCAAAATGCTTTCCAACCCTATACTTGCTTAAAGACAAGCTTATTATTTTTTCAAAAGCTAAAAAATGTCCCCGAAAATTATAAAATCGATTTTGCGGTCGTAAATGATGTGGGGCACGATAAGGACGGAAAAGTTTCCTATAGATTGAATAAAGATGGCACCCCCGTAATGAACAGTGAAGATTTTCCCGTAATTAATGATGATCTGCAAACCTTGAATTCCCGTATTGAGCAAATTGAGGATTTTAATTATCAAAAGGAACAAACGTGCTTTAAAATCGAACTTTCAGCAATTAGTAACAACATATTTATCCCCAGCTATTATATGGGGGTCGAAAAAAAACTCAAAATGCTAGAAAATGATGATGAGTTTGATTTAATTTCTATACAAGAATTAGCGGATCGAAATGTAATCTATACTAATCGGCTGAGCAATTTACCACGAGGGCATGAAATAGGGTCCCAAGTCTATGGGTTAGGCGAGATTCCCTTTATCCGAACTAGTGAGATCTCAAATTGGGAAATTAACTTAGACTCCAATAAAAAGACCTCCGAGGAAGTATATGAGCAGTACAAGGATAAACAGAATATAGAAATCGGCGATATATTACTTGTAAAAGACGGGGGGCCCAATTTAATCGGGAAAACCGCTTTTATCACGAGATTAGACACAAAGATCATAATCCAGAGCCATATATATCAAATTAAGGTTTTACAAAACCGTAAGGACATTGATCCTTACCTCATTTTATACCTATTAAACCTCGAGATTGTACAAAAACAGATCGAAGCAATTACCTTTATTCAAGGGACCATCGCAACCATTGGAGACAGGGTAATGGAGATAAGATTGCCAATTCCTAAGGACTTGGATAAGCGACAAGAAATCTCGAAATATGTTAAAGATATTATAGAAAAAAAGACAAATATTAGGGAAAAAATAGCTAACGTGTCTTTGGACATCTCTTTTTCCTAAATATAATATGGAAATTTAAATTCTATATTTGCTAGTTGATAATAATTCAAACCTTATAGATGTTCAGCCATTATTTGTATATTTTCAAATAAATAAAACATTACATTAAAATTTTCTTCGATTGACTATAAAGTTTAAATGTAAGAATAAACAATTATATCACATATCTTAAAAAGAGAGGAAAATATTATGTCCAATAAAAACATTTCAGACGATTATATTGACCAACCATGGATGGAAAATTGGCCGGAAAGCGTGCCACGGCATATAGAATATCCGAACGTCTCATTAGGCGAGTTTTTCAGAGAAACTGCCGAAAAGTATCCCGATTCGCAAGCCATCTGGTTCGAAGGGTGGCGATGCACGTATAAAGAATTAGATCAGATGATTGACCAGTTTGCGACGGCTCTCAGCAGGATGGGTATAAGAAGAGGCGATGTCATCGCAATCGATCTTCCTAACATTCCTCAATTTATCATCGCATTCTACGCTATTTGTCGTATAGGCGCAGTTGCTAACCCCATAATTCCCTTAAACAGGTTTGTAGAGATTGTACATCAAATTAACGATTCGAAGGCAAAGGTGTTATTAATTCTCGATTCTATCTATGAGGAGCACCTCGATGGAAAGGATCTAACGAAGATGTCCGGTCTAACCGATATCATCTTAACGGGCTTGGATGAATATCTGCCAAAGATCAAAGGGATTTTAGGAAAACTACTCGGAAAAGTTCCTTACATGAAGGAATGGCCCGACCAATATAAAAGTATTAAATTTCATGCGTTCCAATCGATCTTAGAGAACGGCTTTCCTATTGATATTCCCGAGATACATTTCAGTCCCAAAGAAGATATTGCGGTTTTAATTTACACGGGGGGCACCACAGGGCTTCCGAAGGGGGTCAAAACCTCCCATTATAACCTTGTGGTTAATGCAATCCAAGCGAATCAATGGTCGCAAAACCAATTACCTGAGTTAAAAGAAACTTTAGGTACTGGAGGGATGTTCATTGTGCTCCCTTTAGCACATTCTTTTGCTCTCTCTATTGGAATGAGTATTGCTGTTTCAAATGGGTATAAAATGATTTTATTTCCACAACCTCCCACACCAATTTCTAAAATACTAAAAATTATCAAGAAAGAGGGGGCAACATTTGGACCAGGTGTTCCAACACTCTGGAACAAGATTGCAATTGATCCAAAATCGGAAGATTATCGCGGGGAATTAGAATCATTAGTTGCGTGTTTAAGTGGCGCATCTGCATTGCCTTTGGAGGTAAAACAAAAGTTTGAATCAATCACGGGCTCTCGGATTATTGAAGGTTATGGGATGTCCGAAACAAGTCCTCTGTTAACTGCCTCACCGTTTCATAAATACAAAGAAAACACAGTAGGCTTTCCAGTTTCGAATACATATATAAAAATTGTTGACCCCGAGGAAGGGAAGGAGATATTCCCGCAATGTACTCATGATAACTGTGATGAATGCGGCGTAGAACAAGCTAAATTTATTGGTGAAATCTGTGGAAGTGGACCACAAGTTATGTTGGGATATCTCAATCGCCCAGATGCTACGGAAAATGCCTTAAGAAAGGACGGTCGTGGGAGGACGTGGTATTATACCGCTGATATTGGCTGTATCGATAAAGATGGATATCTACATATAAAAGACAGGAAAAGAGATATGATAAAATATAAGGGGCACTCAGTTTTCCCCAGAGAAGTAGAGGATCTCATTTATATGCATCCTGCAGTCAATGAAGTGGGTGTTATTGGCGTGCCCAACCCAGAAACAGGAGAAACAATTAAGGCTTATATCTCCTTAAAGGAGGAATATCAAGACCAAATTTCTGAAGATGAAATGATGGAGTGGTGCCAAGCAAATATTTCGCCATATAAATACCCGCGAATAATAGAGATTATTCCCGAACTCCCCAAGTCGGTGGTTGGAAAAATTCTAAGGAGGGAATTAAGGAAAGATTAATCGAATTTTCCATTATTTTTTATATCTCTTTTTTTATTATTTTTTCCGTTAATAAATAATAATAATCTTAAATATAAACATAAAAATTTTGATAAAAAAGAGTTTATTGCATCTGTGTTTGCGGATTAAAACACAAACTCGCAGAAATCATATCGCTTCGCTAAAAAATCAAAAGTGTTATATTTTAGTATGTCATTTGTTAATTTAACGAGTAATTTAACGAGTAATTTAAGGACGGATTTTTATGAATTGAAGTTAGAGATGATACTTTAAAATGCCCCAAAACTTGAGAAAAATAATTGATTCCATTGATGAGCGGACCACGAGGGAAGATTTAGAAAAAAAGATTGCCCTTTTGCAAAATACAAATCTTAAATTAAAGATACGAGTTCAGGAACTAGAGGAATTACTCGAAGAATATCAGAATCAGATGTCCAATTTCAAGGAGGACCTACCCTCGGATTACCAAGTATTAAAGGATATCATCCGCGACCAAAGAAAGGAAATGTATGAAAAGGATAAGCAGATTAACATTTTAAGGGAATTAGCTCAAAAATTTACCTCTGATTTAGAGCAAACTCATCTTAAGGGAAAGGCATTGGAGTTTAAACTGATTGATATCCCAGGTATAGGAATTAAGACCCAACAAATGCTCCAAAAGGCGGGGATAAGTGACATTACTGATTTAATCAATTGTGAGATAGAAGACCTTGCTAGAAGCACGAAAGGTTTAGGAATCACCCGTTTAAGGGATTGGAAAATGTATTTGGTCCAACGAAACGAAAAAATAAGGAATATCTAAAACCAATTTACTTCAAAATCCGTGTTTCACTTGATAAAGCTTGTGAAAGCCTAAATCAAAGACTTTTATTAATACGAAAATAAATATTACTTGAATGATTATATCACTCACTATGGATAAAACGTCTCAAGAAAACTTGTTTTATACTATCAAGGCCGTTCTTAACGGAATTATTGAAGATAAGAAATCTGATAAGGAAAGTCTGGAAGATCTGAAAAATTTTAATGCAAACATCAATATTGGCTTGCAAGCCGAAGATAATTTTATCTTATGGATAAATATAATGGGGGATAATGGCAATTTCCAAATTAATAAAGGGAAGCTCGAGGAATATGATTTGGAACTGATCGCGGACCCAGAAGATTTAATGTACTATGCAAATGGAACCTATTCCACGGTGCATATGATGCTCAAGAAGAATCGGTTTGGCAACCGCAAGCTTCTCCTTCACAAGGGTACAACGGGATGGAACTTAGGATTGTTATTGAAACTACCGAAAATTCTGGTGCTAGATTAAAAGAACTAGATATTTATTCCCCAAAATTTAATTTTAAAACAATTGAAACCTTTGGATTCAAGCCAATAATCCTAAATTGCATAATTCTCAATAAAAGATTTCCTCTTTAAAAATTTAGAAATACCTTTTTTTGAAAAATAAAAAATAAAAAAATCCTCACTGACAAAGTCAGACATCTATTAATAAGCTTTTTTTATACGGGAAAATGGTGGCTGAGGAAAATAATAATTCAGATAATAAGCGATTAAACTTTCAAGATTAGTGCTATGAATCGTGTACAATGCGTATTTAATAAAAAAAGTTAAAAAACACTCTTCTGACTAAGTCATTCATCCCATAATAAGCTTTTTTATATTTTAAGCACTTAAGCC
>CAZDJH010000091.1:0-11113 GCA_964505645.1 uncultured archaeon
GAAGGAAGTCAGTGAAAACTGCATAGGATGTGGAACTTGCGCCTATCTTTGCCCAACATGTCATTGTTTTGATGTCATTGATGAAGAAGATCCTTATAGTGAACAGGGAAAAAGGATAAGGATTTGGGATACATGCCAGTTCAAATTATATACACTGGAAACTAGCGGACATAATCCCCGTCCTTCAAAGGTGGAACGATGTAGAAATCGGATCTTTCATAAATTCAGTTATTACCCATCCAACTACAATTTGATCGGATGTGTGGGATGTGGTAGGTGCGTTAATTACTGTCCGGCTAACAATGATTTAAGAATAATCATAAATAAAATAAATAAACTTGATAATAATGCATAATAGTAATCCGTATATACCAAAAATAACAACGATAAAAAATATTATATCTGAAAATGCGGTAAATGATATAAAAACTTTTGAGTTAGTGTTTGATAAATCCGAAGATTACAAAAGTTTTAATTATGTTCCAGGTCAATTTTCAGAACTAAGCGTTTTTGGTAAGGGAGAATGCCCCATCGGGATTGCTTCTTCACCTACAGAGGAAGGTTCAGTAAAATTTACCGTAAAAAGGATGGGCATGGTCACGACAACTTTGCATGATATGGAGGTAGGAAATAAAGTAGGAATAAGAGGTCCCCTTGGTAATGGGTGGCCAGTTGAGGAAATGAAAGGAAAGAATATTATTATTATAGGTGGGGGATTTGCGTTCTCAACCTTACGTTCCTTAACAGAATATATACTTGACGAGAATCATAGGGATGATTATGGGAACCTCTCAGTGATATATGGGAATCGGAACCCAGGAGAGCTTTTATATCAAAAGGAGATTAATAGATGGCAAAAAAGGGACGATATTAAAATTGTTCTGACTATTGACCAAAAGGCCGAAGGATGGGTCCATAAGGTCGGATATGTAGCACCTATCGTCAGAGAAGTAGGACCATCTCCGGATAATGCTTTAACTTGTGTATGTGGTCCACCTATTATGATAAAAACCACCGTCGATGTGCTCGAAGAATTAAACTTTAATGATGATCAGATCTTGAATTCCTTGGAGATGCGAATGAAATGCGGTATAGGAAAGTGTGGTAGATGTAATGTAGGAGATAAGTATGTCTGTATTGACGGTCCTGTGTTCTCTCTTGCAGAGTTAAAAGAATTACCAGATGAATATTAAATATAAAGGTGAGAAGAGAAAATGAACCCTTCAGCTAAAGAAAGGGATGAGGAAGTCATCCCAAAATCGTTTGAAGATTTGCAAAAGGAAGTCCATGATAAAGGAATATGTGGGCAATGTGGAGGATGCGTTAGCTTTTGTTCGGCTGCCGACTTGAAAGCAATCGAAATGTCAGAATCGGGATTACCTCAATATGCTAATGAAGATAATTGCCTTCATTGCGGGATATGTTACTTGGTATGTCCTCAAACATGGGTGTTAAATGAAGAGTTAAATGAAAGATACAATTATAAAACGTCTATCGGAAATTGGGAAAAAATTACATCGAGCTGTTCAACCTCCGAAGAAATTAGAGAGCGGGGAACAGATGGGGGGGTGGTTACTTCAATATTGCAGTACTTATTGGAGCATAATTTAATCAACGGAGCATTGGTATGTAAAAAAGAGGGGCCATTTAATCGAGTCCCTTTTTTTGCCCAAACGGAAGAGGAACTTATCGAAGCCGCAGGCTCGCATTATGATCTTTCCAAACAAGTAATTGGCTTAGAACATTATGATACATTTATCCCTATTATAACCAAATTAAAACAAATCGTTGCTTCAGATATGATGGATATTGCGGTTGTTGGTACACCTTGTCAAATTCATTCGATTAGAAAAATGCAGGAGTTAAGTATTTTACCAGCTCATATTGTAAAATATGCCCTTGGGCTATTTTGTAATTTAAATTTTTCTTTTGATGATGGAGCGCGTAGAAAAATGGAAGATAAATTCGGATTTTCCTTTGATAACGTTGAGAAGATAAATATAAAAGAGGATTTAATCCTTCATTTAACAAATCTGGAAAAGAAACACATTGAATTTGCTAATTTGCGGGAATTTGCAAGACCTGCTTGTCTTGGCTGTAGAGACTTCTCAAATGTCTATGCGGATATTTCATTTGGCGGTTTAGGCTCAAATAATAATTATACTACCTCCGTAATAAGAACAAATTTAGGAAAAAAGATATATAATAGAGCACTTAGAGAAAAGTATATCAACGAGCCCTCAGAGGCAAATACATCGATCAAAAAGTCAGAAATGTTGGCAAAAGTGATTAGTTACGGAAAAAGAAAGTTTGAAAGATACAAGAAAACAATGGAACAAATAGATACGTGAATTAAAATAAAGAACTTGGTTTTTTCTTTTTTTAAACATTAGAATGAATTTAAGAGGAATAAGATGAAGGTAAAGAAAAAAATAATAAATTAAGGGGAAAAATCTTACTTTTTAATGTGCAAATCTAAATTTGGGCGTCCCCGGCGATGGATTGCCATACCAAATACATCTTCTGCGCACTCTAATACCATTTCTGAGATGGTGGGGTGAGAATGAATGACTTCACTAAGCTCGGCGACTGTTAATCCATATTTCATTGCCACTGAAATCTCCGAAATTAACTCGGGAGCTTCTGCACCTATGCAAGAGGCACCGACAATTTCTCCCGTATCTTTATCAGCCAAGATCATTATAAAGCCTTCCTCTTCTCCCATACATTTGGCTTTTCCTAAAGACTCATATGGAAATCTGCCCATTGCCACATTAATTCCCTTATCCTTTGCGTCGCTTCTTCGCATCCCGACCGAACCGATATTTGGGTTCGTGAAAATAGTCGCAGGTACTACCGAATAGTCCGTAGTTCTGGGTTCTGTATGAAATCCGCCGATATTATGAAGTGCATTGGCAACCGCAACATCACCCTCATAGCTCGCTACATGGGCTAACATTACACCACCCGTTACATCTCCTATCGCATAGACTCCTTCGCAATCCGTTTCTAAGGTATCGTTGTCTACCTTAATCGCACCGCGCTCACTTTCTATCCCCATTTCTTCTAATCCAAGATTTCCCGATTCTTTCGCCCGACCAATCGACACAAGACAATAATCGGCCTCGAACTCAGATTTCTCAGCACCATCAACTTCATCACGGGGTACGTCGGCCGAACATGTGGTCGCTTTTACCCTATCCCCAGTATTCTCTACGGATAATACGTTTTGGGATACATGTAATTCAATTTCTAACTCATCCAGTTTCTTTTGAAGTTCTCTAATAACCAAGCGTTCCTCGGTGGCAATCGGACTGGGAAGATATTCCAGCATGGTGACCTTGCTGCCGAACGTTGAGAAAATGTTGGCAAACTCGCATCCAATAACTCCAGCCCCGATGATTAATAGCGATTTGGGCACGGTCTTAAATTCAGGATGTAAAATATCGTCGCTGGTTAAAATTCTGTCGTGATCAATATTAAATGCAGGAATCAATGCGGGTGAAGAACCCGTTGCGATAATGACTCGCTTTGCTGTAATCGTGGTACTATCGCCTCCTTCTATTGATATTTTAAATCCTTCTTCTATGTTTCCTCCAATTATTTTTCCGTGTCCTTTATATACATCATTCTTCCACGTATTTTGTAGCCCATCTATTCCTTCTACAAGCTCCTTGACAACCTCATTCTTTCTTTCGACAGCTTTCTCAAAATCTAGTTTCAATTCGCCGCATTTTACCCCAAATTCCTCTCCGTGTGTCTTAAGTTTATGCACAAGTTCTGAAGATGCATATAATGCCTTGGTAGGTATACATCCCCAGTTTAAGCAGGTGCCTCCAAGGTTCTCCTTCTCTATTAAAGCTACGTTTGCTCCAAATTGAGCAGCCCTAATTGCAGCGTGATATCCTCCAGGTCCAGCTCCAATAATTGCTAAATCATAAATTTCTTCGCTCATTTTTTATCAATCTTAAATTGTAATTAGTTAGTTAATGATTTATTATATTAATATAGAAAGTTGTAAATTAAATATTAAATTTTACTACATCATTATGAAAGAAAACCAAAAAGTTGGTATTTAAAACATTAGGGGGATTTTTTATTATTATAGTATTCTTAACTTTCCAGTAAAAATACTTATATGAGTAATTCATCTTGCTCCACTTATAAGCGGGTGAAACATTTATTAGGTATGAAGTATACATATCAAATGAAAAAAATCAAAAAAAAAGGGGATAATTAAATTATCAAACAAACATTTTTTAATTGGTTTATCTTTTATCTTTTTAACGATATATTTAATATATGGGATAAGTAGGATTTAAGAAGGAATGGTTATCTATAACGCTTTTATCTATCAAACTCAATCCGGCATATTAGTCTGGAAGAAATCATTTGATTATTTAATCGATAACAAGAAGGTAGAGTTATTTTCATCTTTTTTTTCGGCGATCCAATCCTTCATAAAGCAGCTTATGGAGGAAAAGTCCGGTCAATCTCTTAAGAATATAGAAATGGGAGAGTATGTAATAAACAATACATCAATTCCTCATTTAGGTATTGATCTTATCATTATCGCCGATAAAAGCGATAAAAGATATTTAAAAGATGTAGCAGACGAAATAATAGAACTTTTGCATTCTCACTCAGAGATCATCAAAAATTGGAATGGCGACACCGGGCTTCTAAAGGTATTAGATTTTGAGATAACCCACCTCTTAAGTGAAAGGTTTTCCTTGTTAAATGAGAGAATGCTTTCAAGGGAAGAGCAAAAAAGGTTAGAAGATCTTAAAAAAATAAAGTATACTGATGAATATAATTTTCTTAAGAATAGGTATAATAAAGTTCAAAATCTCTTTGAAAAGCGAAAGATTTTAAAGCAAATGACTACGGTCGCTGAGAAACTTGATGATAACCACTTTATAAAACAATGTCAAGGAATGCATAAAGATCTTGAAGAGGAAATAAGAAATACAAAAACCAAATTAGAATATTATCTTAAAGAGACAAAAGAATTCATTTCTAACAACTTAAGGAAGCGGCAAATTTCAAATGCCACCTTATTCGACTTCGGATATAGAGATGCTTATATTAACCTATATTCATTCTCAAAAAAGTTGAAGTTGCTCGGGCGTTTGGATTTGGCGGAAAAATATTATAAAGTCTCAAAACTGTTAATCGACAAACCCGCGGAGATAAAGTCGGAATTTCCATCAATATTAAAAGACTTAATGAATTTACCTGATAATGCAGATGAGTATATCGAAAAGAAAACCGAAAGTGAGTTCTCTAAGGAAGATGTGGATGAGAAAAAAACAAAAGACCTCTTAGGTCAAGTGAAACTAGATTTAATTAATAATATAGAAGCCCAGAAATATCAATTTACACCGACTATAAGTTCTGCTGGAGAAGGTTTTAAAAAGGAGGTACAGAAGCTAAAAGAACTTCCCCAAGAGGAAAAGTTAAGCCTCCTTTCAAAAGTAAGGCAGGTATCTGATATATCCCAAGAAAGCGAAATAGAAGAGGCAATTTCGTTTAAGATATATAAAATATTTAGTTCAATCGCAAAAGCCATAGGTATTTCATTAAAAGGTTTAAAGGAATATAATAAGATTTGTAATATTATTACAACCATAATATTTGGAGATTCTCTAAAAGGACAAGCCGGATTAGCGGGAGTAAAAGAATTGGGAAGTCAAATAGTTGTTGGCAGTAAATACTCGCTTATTCTTTATACTAATTCCCAACAACCCTATTTAATAAGAAAAATTGTTATTAACCGGGAGCCATTACCGAAGGCTTCAATTTGTGGAAGGGAAGGCGAATTTAATAAGATAAATGGGAGCGAAGGATATGAATTTCCCCTCACGCACTCTATTAGAGTGAAAAAGGGCACCCAAAAGATAGCAGATATCGATATATTTGGGCCCGCATCAAAAAAGCACGAGGTTCAACTGGTAATAAATGGAGTGATGGAAATGGGAGGGACAAGGCATAATTTCTATATCCAAGCAGGACCTTATATGATAATGAGAGATGCATCAAGAAAAACTATGGACCAATGGGTCCTAACGGGGCTGAAGTTTGGACTAAGTCATAAAGAAGATAGTAATTTATTTGAAACCCTTAGTGAAATCACAGATTAACCATTTTCATGAGTTAACCGAAAATTAGCTCGTTTTCTTCTTATTTATTATAGAAGTTATGATGACTTCAAATAGAGTTATAAGGTATATCAAATAAAGATAATCTACATTTTTCTTTCTTTGCAGAAGTTATGGAAAAAATTATAAGGGCAAGAATTTTGGTTAAATATGTATGATACTAAAAAATTATTCAGAGCTTTTACCCGATAATCTTACAGAAAATGAACGGGCACTTAGAAAGGCAGGTCTAATGGGTTTGGAATTTGCGATTAAAGGAGTAAAGCCTACTAAGTTAGTTGAAAATGCTCTGAAAATCCATAATAAAAAGATCCAAATTCAAAATGAAGTATTTGACGTTGACGACTATGATCATATTTACATTGTGGGTGGCGGCAAAGCCACAGCGGAAATGGCGCTTATTTTAGAAATGATTCTTACCCAGAAGTTAAAGTTCCAAAATTATAAGGGGTATATTAATATTCCAGAAGGATTAAATCTTAAAGAATCTCGAACAAAAACAAAAATCATTATGAATCGCGCTTCACATCCAATCCCCAACAAAAACGGGGTGGAGGGAGTAAAAAAAATGATGCAGCTTATTAAGGGGGCAACTTCCAGAGATCTTGTTTTTTGCCTTATCTCTGGAGGGGGCTCGGCACTCTTACCATATCCTAAAAAGACTATTACCCTGGAAAATCTTCAATCGCTTAATTCATTGCTATTAAAGTCGGGCGCTTCGATTCAAGAGATAAATGCGGTGAGAAAACATCTATCAAAATTCAAAGGGGGAAATTTCGCAAAGGAACTCTATATATCAGGTGGAAGCACCTTAATTGCGCTTATCATCTCAGATGTAATTGGTGATAATCTCGATTTTATCGCATCGGGTCCTACAGTTCCTGATTCGACGACGCTTCGAGATGCTGTTGAAGTTCTAGAACGTTATAACCTATGGGAGCATGTTTCAGATTCCATTAGAAATATATTAAAAGAGGGCCTGAAAGACGACAGTCGGGAAAATCCGAAGCAAGGCGATCCTTGCTTTCAAAAAGTCCACAATTATTTAATTGGGAGCATTAAAAACGGTATAGATAAAATACAACAATTTTTGGAGCAAAACGATTTTAAAACTCAATATTTTTCCGATAATATTTCAGGGGAAGCGAAAGAGTTCGGTTTGGAATTATTTCATATAATAGAGAAGAGAAAAGATGAAATAAACGCAAAGCACGTTAGCAAAATGGGTCTGATGGGCTCTGGGGAATTGACCGTCACAATCAAAGGAAACGGGGTGGGAGGTAGAAATCAGGAAATGCTTCTAAGTTTTTTAAAACATTGTAAAGACAAGAAAATAGAATATAATTTTCTCATTATTGGAGCAAACTTGGATGGAATTGAAGGAAATAGTGACGCTATGGGTGCGCTCGTAGATAATAGGGTGTTTTATCAAGCGCAGAATTCAAATATAAATCTTGAAAAATATCTAAAGAATAATGATTCTAACCGTTTTTTTAAGAGAATAGGAACCGAGTTAATTACAGGTCCCACTGGTTGTAATGTAAATGATTTGGTCATCATATTATTAAATCCCTAAATTATAAAACTTTCCCATGTGATCCAAACTAATAGAATTTAAGATTTTATAATATGTAAATATATATGAAAAACCATTAAACCAAACTTTCACGAAGAACATGTAATCAAATAACATTTGTAAAATAAATAGGTAAAAATCATTTAGGTTTGGAAAATATCTTTCGCAAGTACCTTCGCAGGCTGCTTGAAAGGAGTAAGGTTTCCGTCCCAGTTTCCTAAAATGTTGTGGAATGTAAACTCAAATTTGTCTACAAATTCTTTTAATAGAACTTTAGGGTAGTTTAAATCTTCATTAAGATATAATACGCCTGTCGTGAATTTTCCCGAATAGATTATTATATTTTCTCCTTTCTTCTTCACTTTTGAGAGGTTGGAGTCTGCATGGGTTAACTGATTAATCATTGTATTAATACTGGAAAATGCCGCTGAAATTAGGTTTTCGTCCTTAAATTGCTTTTTTTCCTTGAAAACCTTATAATAAAGGCATATCCCCGAAGCGCCCATTATAAAAACCGCTTCGAGCTTATCTTGCCAATCAAACTCGGAAAATGGCGGCAATGTGAGAAAGAACACAGAAAGAATAACAAGCCCTAACAATTGGAGGATATCTCCAAAAAATCTCCCCAATAAGCCAAAGATCTCAACCATTGCGTCCGTGGAGAAGAGGAATCCAATAAGGGTTAATCCGATACCCGACAGATACTTAAGAAGCCCGATATAAAGACTTTGTTTATTCTGAACCTTTCTTATAAAGCTGATTAAATATACCACGAAAAACGCAATGAAGATGGACCAAAAGAGATAAGAAAAGTTCTGGGTGAATTTAATATCGATGAAAAAGAATACCACAAACACTGCAGAGTAGATTATAAACAAGACCGTAAAGAGAAAGCGTTTGTAAAGAAATACTTTATATCTTTCGATGCAGTAGAGAAAAATAATGTATAAAACCATAATAGAAAAATATCCAAAATTTAAAAATAGATCCCGAACACTTCCTCTTTCCCAAATTAAAAAGGAAGAGGTAATGGCTTCAGATGAGTAAAAGTCCGAGAAGATATAGAACATCCACATCAATCCGAATCCAAGGATGAGTGAAAAATAACCCAATTCTTGAAAATTCCTTAATTCTTTTTCTTGCTTGAGGAACCTCATTAAGAAAATAAGGCTGATCTCCAATAGGGCAATAACTATAATAAACTCCATAACCAATAGAGGCAGCCGAAAATTCGTACTAATCGGAAAAATTATTTCTGAAATGAGTTTCACCCAGTTATTAATTTCTTAGAGAGTAATTTTATTATTAATCTATAATAAAAATATTAAAATTACTTAATAAAACTCTTTGTAAATCAGTTTATAATTAGACGTAATCATTTTTATAAATCCTCCTTCCGTTAGAACATATGTATTAAATTTCATATAAAGAAGTAAAAAGGATGGAGCGGATTGCTAAGTATTGGGATCTAGCCGCTCTTTTTAACTATCTTGGAAAAGTCGGTTCTTGAAAATATAATTATACAAATAAGGAGCATAATTGCACCATAAATAAATGCAACGGCGTAATTGAAAACATCATAAAGTAGTCCAAAAATAACCGATTCCGTTAGAGAAATCAGACCCACGGATAAGTAATAGAGCCCATAAGCTCTCCCTCGCTTTGTTTTTCCTGCTAAATCCGCAACATAGGCTCTAGAGATAGGATCAACAGAGGCCATGTAATATCCAAAAAGGAGATATATTAGAATTATTAGGATTAAAGAGAAGACAGAAACATTAATAGGTATGGCAAGAAGCAAGGAGGTTACACATAATATTGATAAGCCGATTATAATTATGGGCTTACGTCCATACTTATCCGATAAGGAGCCATTAATCGGCGAAAAGATAATATAAATGATATTGGAAATGAGGTAAAAGATTGGAATTAAAAAGATAAAGGACACATTTATATAATCCGATGCTCGAATTACCAAAAACGAGAAGTCCAAGCTTGCAAATTCGATTACCCCGAGGATAATGATGAGTTTAATGAAGTTTCTACTAATCTTTTCAGATTCTTCTGGTGCCTTTGGAACATCCACCTTTGACTCTAATTTATGCGGATCTACTTCCTTTACAAATAGGATCAATATAATCGCAATAATACCAGGAATTAAGGAAAATAGGATAATCTGACGGTAAATAAATCCGAAATACAAAAGCAAAAATGCCGATAATGCTCCGATCAAGGCACCTGTTGTATCTAATGAACGGTGTAACCCAAATGCTTTTCCTCTGCTTTCTTCAGCATAATAGGATATCAAGGTATCTCGAGAGGCGGTTCTTAATCCTTTTCCGAACCTATCAGAAGCTTTCAATGCAAGAACCATCTCCCACGAGGGGCTGAACCCGATAAATGGTTTTGAAAGATTAGAAATAGCATAGCCCCCAACTACAAACACTTTCCGCTTATTTATCTTATCACTTAAGTATCCCGATAAACCTTTAAAAATATTCGCGCTTGCCGTGGTCACCCCTGAAATCAGGCCTAATATCACTGCGGTGCCCCCAATTTCGAAAATAAATAGGGGCAAAATGCTTTCAATCATATCGCTTGAGACATCTGTGAATAAGCTCACAAATCCCATTAGAATAACCTGACTTGAGATTCCAAAATAGAGCGTGGTTGAGATTTTATTTTTATTTTTTTCGCTCATAAGAATTTAAACCGTTTACTGATACAATTACTTTTTAATAGATTATACTATAGAGCAAATATCTCAAATAATTTAAAATCTTTACGCTTAAAAATTAAAAAAATTTAATCGAAGTACTCCTTCAATTCAAAGGAAGCAAACTGATTTAGTTCAGTAAAGTCTGCCTTATGATATTTTAAACTAAATTGTTCCATAATCGGTGTAATTCTTTCAAAGAATCGCTCCACATACTTATCGGGTCGTCTTTTGCTCTCAGTTAACCCATACATAATTAGGGGCTCTTTTTCATTACTCATGTGAGTCATAATTGGTTTAATCTTAAAGATAAATAAGTAATTATCCATCTCTAAATACTCTAAATTAATATTTGTAAATGCCTTTTCCACAAACGAGTTAATTGCTGAGATAAAGGCGCCCCTCAAATCTTGATCCGTTTTTTCCTTGTCCTTGATGTTAAAGTCTCTAAACTTGCATTTGGTTAGAATAAATCCCCGAAATACAAACCCAACTTCAAATAAATCCTTCATATGGTATAATCATCTATGTAATTGAATAAAGTAATTTAGTTATTAACTTCTAAGTATTGATCGCTTGTAATAAAAAAATAATAATTCAAATATTTAATAGAGATTTTTCGTGTCAAAAATACATGAAAGATTTTAAATTTTTCCCCTA